>CAMBFY010000084.1 GCA_945865415.1 Sphingobacterium thalpophilum | reverse complement strand
CAGATCAAAGTGCCAATCTTTCCTTTTTGTGTTGGAAAGGTTTTGAACCCAATATCTCCGGGCGTAAAGTAGAATTTCTCATAAAAATGAGGGTCGTCCGGAATATGCATTTTTCGGTACAATCCGGCCTCCGAACCGTCTGTATCAATAATGTAGGCACTATTATGATAGATGCCCGCCATTCTTTTTTCGAAGAAAGGAACGATGATTACTACCCCTAATTCCTTGGCCAATTCACCGAAAGCTATAAAGGAAGTAGTGTAGAGAGGTTCTGCCAAAGCAAAATTCGCCGTGTCTTCAGACTGGCAGAAGTAATGACTGCTGTATAGTTCAGGTAATGAAATTACTTCGGCTCCCTGTTTTGCAGCGTCACGAACCCAGCTTAGGCACTTCTTTAAATTGTTTTCTGCAACATCATTCAGATTAAGCTGAAGCACAGCAATTTTGTAGGTACTTTTTGACATAGTAAAATCTCGTTTGAGCCTTAATTTCCAAAATTAATGAATTTAATTTAATAAGGCCTACAGGCTTTCAAGGCTGAAAGGGTTCTAAACCCTGTCAGCCTTGTTCAAGTTAAACGAAATTTATTTAAAGGTTATACCAAGCCCCACACGAATGCTGCCTATATTAAAGTCTTCCGAAATCTGAAAGTTAGAAGGGAAGTCGATCTTTTGATAATTGTAACCTGTTTGTATCCCCAGATTAAGTCCTGAATTCACTACAAAAGAATAAGAGAGTCCGGATCCGGCAATTAAACCTTTGCTTAAATTATTAAAAAGTTTGACTGCATAACCACCATAGACATCAAATTTGAGTCCGCTGAGTTTCGGGTCAATATAATAGGAAGCGTTTAATGTGATTGGCAGGGTATTGTAATTTCCACCACCCGATTTACGGTAATTGTCTGTCCCCAGCGCAATCCCAATTCCAACGTTATTGTTCAATAGTTTTGTAACCCCGGTACGTGTTCTAAAGCCATTAAATGTTGGATTACCAGCCAAGGAAGTGCTTTCATGTACCAATGCACTTATTTCATTATAATTTATCAGACGTCGTTGCTGGGAGAAGACATTGCTTCCTGTTGAAAGGAAGGCTATGAAGCAAAGCAGGCTTCCGAGTAAAAGGGATTTTATAGTCAGATTTTTCATTTGCAAATCAATTATTTTCTCCTGCTAATATAATCCATAAGTTAAGGGCTTTAATCCTTTTTCTGTAAATTTACAGACAAAAGAGAATTCCAATTTATAAGCTGAAACGAATGGCAATAAGCTTTGCATCATTAAATTCCGGGAGTAATGGCAACTGCTATTACATTGAAAATGAAGAGGATGCGATACTGATTGATGCAGGGATTTCTTGCCGGGAAACTGAAAAACGGATGGTTCGATTGGGGCTTGCAATGAAAAAAATCAGAGCTGTTTTTGTTTCGCATGAACATTCAGATCATATTCGTGGAATTCCAGTAATTGCTCAAAAGTACAGGTTGCCGGTTTATATCACCGAGCTTACTCTCAAAAGATCAGGAATTAATCTGGAATCAGATTTAGTCAGATCCTTTTCAGCACATCAGCCTGTAGATATTGGAGAATTAATGATTACTCCATTTCCTAAATTCCATGATGCTTCAGAGCCACACAGTTTTACTGTAAAATATAAAGGTTTAACTGTTGGTGTCTTTACTGATATTGGATTTCCTTGTGAACATGTGATCCGATATTTTGGTAAATGCCATGCTGCTTTTCTGGAGGCAAATTATGACGAAGATTTACTTGAAAATGGAAGATATCCTTACCATTTGAAATCAAGGATTCGCGGACTTAATGGCCACTTGTCAAATAAGCAGGCATTTGATCTTTTTGCAGGGAATGGAACTCATATGAGCCATCTTTTACTTTCGCATCTTTCGAGGGATAATAATGACCCCGCATTGGTTCTGGGATTGTTCGGACAGATTGATTGTAAAACTAAAATTACCGTCGCTTCCAGAGATCATGAATCTGAAATTTATCATATATCTGATTCTGAAACTCCACAACTAAAAACAAAACCTGAAGCAATTCAATTTTCCTTGTTCTGAAATCATATTCTGTGATAATTATCATTTTCTTACTTAAGCTGAATGTTTATATTAGTCTGGTAAATTTTAATCAATATGGTCTTAATTATTCTGAATTTGATTTTTTGTCTTTCCTTCCTGGTTTTTGCCTGGTTTAATCTGAATGACGATGATTCATGGCTATGGGTTCCAATATATCTTGCGGCTTCTATTTTCTGCGGACTGGCAGCTTTTGGCAAGTTTTTTCCAGTTCCTTATTTGTTTCTGATTGGGTTTTATCTGACAAAAGCTATAATTTTATTTTTTAGAAAGGATGGGGTCAGGGACTGGATTGTAAAGTATAAGCAACCAAGCATCACTGAAAGTATGCAGGCAAAAAAGCCTTATATTGAAATGACCAGGGAGTTTTTTGGATTACTGATTATTTCAGCCGCACTCGCCTTTAATTATGTTATGTCTGGTGGGATTTGAGATACACTCAGTCACTTCCAAATTCATATTTATTTTTTGATATTATTTAAAATATTTAGTCTCCCCAACTCATAAAAAAATCAAATCTTTGGACATGTTCGATTACGATGCAGAAAGATTAAGGGCACTCATCACAGAAGTCAGCCGTGCAAACCTCGGTTCGGAAACCTGGAGCTGGCTAAGTGAAAATTTATCATCAGATGATCCAAGGCAAATCAATACCGCCTTTGCGGTAATGCCTAGAAAAACAGGGAAGTCTATTGTTCAGATTAGTCAGGATATGATCAAAGAGATTGATCATGTAAAGCCCGGATTTACGATAGAAAACTGGCCTCTTGACAAACTTGGTCGTCTATGTTTGCTATTACATTTAGATCCTTCAGATCAGGAAAAATATTTTAAAACGATCGAAAATCTTTTTCTTGCGGCCGAAGTTTCGGAGCTTGTTGCGCTTTATTCATTTCTCCCGGTATTTGCAGGGCCTGATCTTTGGAAATTGAGATGTGCTGAAGGGATTCGCAGCAATATCGGACTGGTGCTCGAAGCGATTATGTATCATAATCCTTATCCTGACAAATATCTGGATGAAAAGGCCTGGAATCAGTTGATACTTAAAGCTTTTTTTACAGACAAGGATATTAATCAAATTCCGGGAATTGATGAAAGATCCAATTCCGAATTAGCTCTTACCCTCAAAGACTATGCTTACGAGAGATGGGCAGCCGGGAGAAAAATCAATCCATTTTTATGGAGATTTACAACTAAGTTTCTAGATGAAGGCCTGGTGGATGACCTTAAAAAAGTGCTATCTGAGGGTACTTTAAGAGAAAAACAAGCTGCTGCATTAACGTTGGTCGATTCTGGCTTATCATCAGCTTCAGAGCTCATGAAAAGTTATCCGGAGTTTTTGCAGGCTATTAAAAATAATCAACTAAGCTGGGCTAATTTAGCTCCTGAATAAGTTAATAATAATTAATATAAAGATTATGTGTTGTAGCCATTCATTTGAAGACAGAAGACCACAGGGGCCTTCTGAAGCCATGGATCTTTCAGTCGTGAAAGGTATGAAATTTTTCGACCCTCATGTTCATATGAGTTCAAGAACAACCGATGATTATCAGGCAATGGCCGATGCCGGAATTGTTGCTTTGATTGAGCCGGCATTTTGGCTTGGGCAACCCCGCACGGGAATTGACAGTTTCAGGGATTATTATAGTAGCCTTGTAGGCTGGGAAAGATTCAGGTCATCTCAGTTTGGCATTAAGCATTATTGTACCATCGGATTAAATTCAAGAGAAGCTAACAATGAAAAACTGGCAGCAGAGGTGATGGAGATTTTACCCTTGTTTATTTATAAAGAAGGGGTAGTGGGCATCGGAGAGATTGGTTTTGATGATCAGACTGCTGCAGAAGATAAATATTATAGACTTCAGCTGGAGTTGGCCAAAGAGGCCGGATTACCGGTTCAGGTTCATACGCCACATCGCGATAAGAAAAGGGGAACCCAGCGGAGTATGGATCTTGCAATAGAACACGGTATAGATCCATATATGGTTATTATTGACCATAATAATGAGGAAACGGTTAAGGAAGTTCTTGACAGAGGCTTCTGGGCTGCTTTTACAATCTACCCCTTTACCAAAATGGGTAATGAACGTATGGTTGAAGTTGCAAAACAATATGGCCCGGAGCGTATTATGATTAATTCTGCAGCCGACTGGGGAATCAGTGACCCTCTGGCTATCCCAAAAACAGCTGCTCTGATGAAATTAAGAGGAATCAGTGATGAAGACATCCGATTGATTACCTATTCGAATGCAATCACCGCTTTTGCACAAAGTGGACAGATCGTTGAGAACGACTTTAGCAAACCTCAATCTATCGATCAGTCGGAAAAATTTGAAGGCAACACTGTTCTGCGCGGCGGTCAACAGCCAAGAACGGATAAATCTTCCTTGATCATTAGTTAATAACTTGAAAAAACTCCTGGTTTTTCTGCGTTTGATGCGCCCAGCCAATATCGTAACTTCGGTCGCCGATGTTTTGGCTGGTATTGCCATTTCGGGCTTTTTTCTTGAAACAGACCGGGAAATTTTACCGGTTTTTCTGCTTTGTCTTTCAACAATTGGTTTATATGGTGGTGGAATCGTGTTTAATGATGTTTTCGATGCAGATCTTGATAAGGTTGAAAGGCCTGAAAGAGCAATACCTAGCGGAGCAATAAGTAAAAAAGAAGCTACTTTGCTTGGCATTATCCTTCTGTGCATAGGTTTCTTGGCAGCATTTGCATTTTCAGTTCGATCTGGAATTATTGCCTTTCTTATTCTTGTTTTTGCTTTAGTCTATAACAAATATGGTAAGCATCATGCCTTTTTTGGCCCATTGAATATGGGTCTTTGCCGTGGATTAAATCTCTTGCTGGGAATCAGTATTCTCTCAGTCTCTCTTCAAAGTCATTTTTTTTTGGGTATTATTCCATTGGTCTATATTTTTTCGATTACAATGATTAGTCAGGGGGAGGTGCATGGATCGAACAGGAAGAAATTATATGCCGGGGCATTTTTATATTTGATCGTGATTGGAGCCATTCTGTATTCTGCTTTTCTTAGGCAAAATATTTTTTATGCTGCACTCTTTCTTATTCTATTTGCAGGTATGATTTTCAGACCCTTATTTACTGCGATTAAGGAACCTGTTGGTAAAAATATAGGAAAGGCAGTTAAGGCCGGTGTAATCTCATTAATTCTGATGGATGCAGCCTGGGCTTCAGCTTACGGACAAATCTTTTTTGCTATGCTGATTGCAATGCTTCTTCCACTATCTTTATGGCTCGCAAAACGTTTTGCAGTTACTTAATTGAAAATTATCTTTATCGAAAAAATAAGCTCTATTGGCTTCTTGAAAGCTGAATGAGCAACAATCCATATGAATTACCTGCAGCAGTCATTTACCATTAAGTTCGAATACAAGGTCTTTTTCACCTCAGGCCTGTTTAATCCGGATAATCTCTTGTTCAATAATTTTTTAGAAGGTATTGCGCATGGCAATCATACCCGGAAAATATTGTTTGTAATTGACCAGGGATTTGTGGATGCCGGAAATGACATAATCACTGAAATACGAGAATATTTCAAGGTGAATCAAGCTGTACAATTGGTGTCGGAAATTATCATGATCCCCGGAGGAGAACTGGTAAAAAATGATATTACCTATTTTGACCAAATTTTGGAAGCAGTCAACAAATGCAAAATCGACAGGCACTCTTATATAGCTGCAATTGGCGGAGGCTCACTTCTCGATCTTGTGGGTTATGCCGCAGCTGTTACACACCGGGGAATTAAGCATATTCGTATTCCAACTACTGTATTATCGCAAAACGATTCTGGTATTGGCGTGAAGAATGGGATTAACTACTTTGGTAAGAAAAACTTTCTGGGAACATTCGCCCCTCCTTTAGCTGTTTTTAATGATGATTTATATCTGAGGACACTTAACGAAAGACACTGGCGCTCGGGTATCTCGGAAGCCGTTAAGGTTGCTTTGATAAAAGATCCTGATTTTTTCTTCTGGATTGAAAAAAATGCTCCAGCCTTGGTTGAAAGAGACATGGAAACAATGAACTACCTGATTAGGAGATGTGCGGAACTTCATATGCAGCATATTGCGGGTAAAGATCCATTCGAAAGCGGTTCATCACGTCCACTGGATTTTGGTCACTGGAGTGCACATAAACTGGAACAACTTTCACATTTTGAAGTGCTTCATGGAGAGGCCGTGGCAATGGGAATGGCTCTTGATACAGTTTATTCAAACTTATCAGGTCATTTAAGTGATACCGAAAGCAATAGAATTCTGGATGTATTAATAAAACTGGGCTTTGAACTTTCAAACCCCATTATGCAGATATCTGAGAGTAATTCAGCGATTTTATCAGGGCTTGAAGAGTTCAGGGAGCATTTAGGTGGGGAACTTACAATTATGTTACTTGATGGAATAGGAAGTGGATTTGAAGTTCATCAAATAGATAATGAGATACTTATCAATGCTGCAGAAAACCTGAAAGCATATTGTCATTAAATTAGTAAAGCCTGATCTGAATCTCTTTTAATTTATGCAACTCGCATCCGGACATTTAAGTTATTGTACCAATATTCATTCGGGGGAGAGCTGGAAGGATCATTTCGCCGCATTGAAAGAGCATTTCCCGCTTATCAGAAAACAGGTTTGCACTAGTCAGGCTATGGGTATCGGATTGAGGCTTTCAAATTCTGCAAGTTTGGATATCCAGGATGCTAAAGAGCTTAATGAGTTTAAAGAATGGTTGCTAAGCAACAATGCCTATGTGTTTACGATGAACGGCTTTCCTTATGGAGATTTTCATCATGCGGTGGTAAAGGATAACGTTCATGCTCCAGACTGGACCAGCAAGGATAGGGTAAATTACACCATCAGGCTTTTCAATACACTTGCCAGGCTCTTACCAGAAGGAATGGAAGGTGGCATTTCCACATCACCGCTCAGTTATCGCTTTTGGTTTCCGGAAGAGAAAGCTCTTCAAAATGCAACAGTATTGGCTACAGAAAATATTCTGGTCATAGCAGAAGAGCTGATTAGAATCAGGAAAGAATCTGGAGTTAAAATGCATTTGGATATTGAACCTGAACCCGATGGTATTTTGGAATCGGCGGATGAGTTTATTGATTGGTTTGAAAATGTACTTATACCACTTTCCAAACAGATTTTGCCAGATCGGCTAAATATCAGTCCGGAAGAAGCTGAAATTCTCATCAAAGAACATATCTGTCTTTGCTATGATGTGTGTCATTTTGCAATTGGTTATGAATCGCATACTGATGTTATTGAACTCCTTGAAAATAAGGGAATTCGGGTAGGAAAAATTCAGATCAGTGCAGCATTAAAAGCAGATCTTCCAGTCGATTCAGAACTCAGATCTGGGATCGCTGATGCATTTGCGAAGTATGATGAACCAACCTATCTTCACCAGGTTGTGGCAAGAAAAGAAGATGGGCTTTTGTTGAGGTATCGTGATCTGCCCCATGCGATGGGTGATTATACTAATCCTTTAGTCAGAGAATGGCGCGCACATTTTCATGTACCTGTTTTTATCAGAGATCTTGGCTTACTTCAATCGACTCAGGAAGATATTGCTGAAGTGTTAAAAATTCAAGTTGCTAAGCCCTTTACCGATCATATGGAGGTAGAAACCTATACTTGGGAAGTTTTGCCTGAAGCATTGAAAGCACCAATAGCTGAAAGTATTGTCAGGGAATTGAACTGGGTGAAAGAATTATTGCTTAAAAATGAGGCTCATGAATAAAACAGTAGTTATTGATGTTGTCGGTTTGTCCACCTCTGTGATGGGGGAGCACATGCCCTTTTTAAGAGAATATACTGAACGGAACAACCTCATGCGGATTGAGCCCGTGTTGCCTGCAGTAACCACCTCAGCGCAATCTACTTACCTGACAGGAAAATGGCCATCTGAGACCGGGATTGTGGGAAATGGATGGTATGACCGGATTGATTCGGAGGTTAAATTCTGGAAACAATCCAATAAGCTCGTGCAAGGCGAAAAAATCTGGGAGAGAGCAAAAAAGCTTGACCCTTCATTCACCTGTTCAACAATGTTCTGGTGGTATAACATGTATTCAACGGCTGATTATGCAGTAACTCCGCGTCCAAACTATTTGGCAGATGGTCGAAAAATGCCGGATTGTTATTCCCATCCTGCGGGTCTGCGTGATATTCTTCAGGAAAAGCTTGGAGTTTTTCCGCTTTTTCAGTTCTGGGGGCCTGGTGCAAATATTGAATCTTCAAAATGGATTGCAGAAGCATCTATGCTAACAGATGAACTTTACAATCCTACACTGAGCCTGATTTATTTACCACATCTGGATTATTGTCTTCAAAAGTTCGGACCTGATTTCTCCCTGATTGGCAAAGAGTTAAATGAGATCGATGAATTGCTCAGAAAACTGGTGACATTTTATGAACAGCGCAATGCTGAGATCGTCATTCTTTCTGAATATGGTATTGCTCCGGTAAGTAATCCTTTGCATTTGAACCGGATTTTCCGTGAGCATGGCCTGCTTGCGATCCGCGAAGAAAGAGGGCTCGAACTGCTTGATCCGGGAGCATCAAAGGCTTTTGTTGTTGCAGATCATCAGATTGCCCATGTTTATATCAATGACCCTTCATGTACTGATGAAGTAACTTCACTTTTGAAGCAGGTTATGGGGGTAGAATTAATTCTGGACAGGAAGCAGCAGTCTGAGTATAAAATAGATCATGAACGTGCAGGTGATCTGGTACTGATGGCAGATGAAGACAGCTGGTTTACCTATTATTTTTGGCTGGATGATGAAAAGGCGCCAGATTATGCACGCTGCGTTGATATCCACAAAAAACCCGGTTATGATCCGGTAGAGATGTTTATGAGTTCCAAATTGCGGGCCGGCTATAAACTGTTAAGGAAGAAAGCCGGATTTAGGTATGTGATGGATGTGATACCGCTGGATGCTGGTTTAGTAAGAGGTTCGCATGGCAGAATAGGAGTGCCACCTGAATATCAGCCGGTATTGATATCAAATAAAAAAAGTACTGGAGATAAGTTTATCGCCACCCAGGTTTATGATCTGATATGGGAAATATTAAATAAAAAATAATCAATAGCTCATTCGAATTGATTTAAATTTAGTTTAAATTTTCACGACAAGAGCCGGAGTAATTCGTTTAAGCTTAAAATACCTATACTAACAATATAAAAACAATGGCAGGACGTAAACAATTCTTACAGCAGTTAGGCTTAATGGCCGGAGCTTTCTCAACAAACAGCTTGTTTAATCAATTGCACGCTGAAGAAATTTCATCAGCCAATTCCAGAGTTAATCATCTTTCACCAATTTCTGTTGCTTCTGACGAAGACTATTGGAGCGTTATACAACAAGCTTATACCGTTAGTCCACAAATTATCAATTTGAATAACGGCGGTGTTAGTCCCTCGCCAAGAATAGTCCAGGAAGCAGTTGAACGTTATAATAAATTGTCCAATGAAGGGCCTTCTTACTTTATGTGGCGAATTCTGGATCAGGGTAGGGAACCGCTTCGAGAGAAACTGGCTGAATTGGCTGCTTGCGATAAGGAAGAAATTGTGATCAATCGCAATGCAACAGAGTCTTTAAATACTGTAATTATGGGCCTTGATCTTAAGGCAGGGGATGAAGTGATCGGTTGTAAACTGGATTATCCGAACCACATGAACGCATGGAAACAGAGAGAAATGCGGGATGGAATAGTTTATAAACAGCTTGGTTTTAATTTCCCGGTAGAGAATGATGAAGAAATTGTAGCTGCATTCGAGAATGCAATTACACCCAAAACTAAGGTTGTACATATTACCCATGTTATTAACTGGGTCGGACAAATTCTACCGGTAAGAAAGATTAGTGATATGGCACATCGTCATGGACTGGAAGTATTATGTGATGGCGCACACTCATTCGGTTTGTTAGACTTTAAAATCCCTGAACTGGGTTGTGATTATTTTGCTACTTCACTTCATAAATTCCTAAGTGCTCCAATCGGAAGCGGTATGATGTGGATCAAACGGGATAAAATCTCTAAGATTTGGCCATTACTGTCAAAT
>CAMBFY010000083.1 GCA_945865415.1 Sphingobacterium thalpophilum | reverse complement strand
ACTGATCTTAAGAATCTTTACATCAGAATCAGCGATTTGCTAATTGATTCTTTATCAAAGTATGATCGATCCAGATTATATTATACCAAAGATATTTATGCCGAACTACTTGGTTACAAAGCCTTAACCGAAGATGGAAATTACACTATTCAATTCAGTGAATTCAAAGCTTCAACTGCAGGAGGATATGCTCATATCAAAGGATTTAACTTATTGCCAAAATTCTCAGAAATGGAGTTTTCAAGAAGGTTTAAGTTTCAGAAGGATCGGTATTCTGCACAATTTGAAGACATTCAGCTAAATAATATAGATTACAAGTTATTAAGCCGTGACCGAAGACTGATTGCTTCTTCTTTACTTTTTAAAAAAGGTGATTTATCTGTATTTTTAAATCGTGGAATGCCCGAATCTATCAGGGATAAAGGAGTTAATTTTCCCCAGTTGGCATTAAGGCGTTTCAAGCTTTTTACCACCATTGATACAATTTTATTAAAGGATACTCATATCAATTATTCAGAGTACAATCCTGACTCCAAAAGAAAAGGGACTCTTTCTTTTGGAGCAACCAATGGAAGCATTTTCAATGTGACTAATGATCCACTTAATCTGATTAAAAATAAATTCAGTAAAGCGAAGTTGACCGCTCTTTTAATGGATCGTGGTCGTCTTGATGTAGAATTGAAATTCAATTTGCCAGATACGGCGGGAGCTTTCGACTTTTCCGGGAAGCTTGGAAAACTTGATGCAGCAATGTTTAATTCTGCAATCAGGCCATTATCGCTTATTGAAGTAAAATCTGGTTTTATAAATCAACTGATTTTTAATGGAAAGGGAAGTATCAATGGCGTTAGAGGTAGTTTGACCTGTTATTACAATGATTTAAAAATTACTCTTTTAGAAAAAAGTGAAAACTCAAGCCGATTAAAGAGAAAAAGCATTGCCTCTATTTTTGCAAATATTTTAATAATCAAAGACGATAATCCTGAAAGGGATAAGGCAGTGCGAAGGGGCATTTTTAATTATGTCCGACCTGAGCGTTCTTCTTTCTTTAATATGATATGGAAAGGATTTGCTGAGGCGCTATTATATACTATTGGATTCGATGCGGCTACCCAAAGAGAAATAGCTATGAGGCTGGGCAAGATGGAAATTGAACGAATTAACAGAGAAGAAAGACGTGACGACAGGCTGAAGAAACGTGACATTCGTAGGATGAACAGGTTCGGGTCAAGCCCGGAATGACAAGCACTGCCTTTATTAATAATCAGCCAGGTTTTGACCCAATGTTAGTTAAAACTTAACCCCATGTCAGGCTGGTTTTTATCTATTGTCAGTCCGGGTTAGACCCGGACCATAAAATTCCACCCATACTCATCAACTGAGCGACCATATCTCAGTTCATTTAATGCATCGAGTACCCGGTTCGAGAAAATGCGTTTTGAAGGATCAGGAAGGGTATAGAGTTCACCTTCATATCCAATTTCTGCAATATGGGCTATTGTAGCTGCAGTACCTACACCAAATGCATCGCTAATCCGACCATTTTTAATTCCAGCAATGATTTCTTTAACAGAAATTCTGCGTTCTTCAATTCCTATATTCCAATTTTTTGCCAGAGTTAAAACAGTATCGCGAGTAACACCTTTCAGAATAGTATCTCTTGTTGACGGTGTAATTAACTTTCCATCCAGCATGAACATAATATTGGCAGCTCCCAGTTCTTCAATGTAGGCATGTTCTTTTGAATCTGTCCAAATCAGCTGGTCAAAACCTTCCTGAGTTGCTTTCATTCCCGGAAGCATAGAGCCACCATAATTACCTGCAGCTTTAGCAAATCCGAAACCACCTTCACTCGCTCTTGAATAAAAGGTCTCAACCTTTACTTTAAGGTTCTTTGAAAAATAAGGGCCAACTGGTCCAGTTAAAACGATATATTTATATGTAGACGAGGGTGTTACACCCAAAAATGGATCGGTGGCAAACATAAATGGCCTGATGTAAAGGCTGTGATTTGCTTGTGATGGCACCCAGTCCCTGTCTAAATCAACCAGTGCTTCAAGACTTTGTAAAAAGATACCAACTGGAAGTTCAGGCATACATAAACGCTGGGCTGAGAGATTAAACCGTTCTGCATTTTTATCAGGTCGGAAAATGCTTACATTTCCATTTAAATGTTTGTAAGCCTTAATGCCTTCAAAAAATGCCTGTCCATAATGCAGGGCAGAAATCGCAGGATTGAATCCAATCTCTCCGTAAGGCACAATTCTGAAGTCTTTCCATGCTCCATCGCTGTAATCAGCAATAAACATATGGTCAGAAAAGGTCTTTCCAAAAGGTAAATTATTGAAATCAATGTCAGCAAAACGTGAGTGGGCTGTTTTGGTTATGGAAATATTTAATTTATCAGACACAATATTTAAATTTAATCAGGCTTGTAATTTAATGATTTTTGTTGAAAAACCGCACTGTAAGCTGCTTTTTGATCCTCTGATATCAGTTTTTGGCTTTCAGCTTTGAGACTTTATGCTTAATAAAGTATTCTGAACTTGATCGTATGATCAATCTGTTTCAGAGCCTTTAATACCTTTTTGTCATATTCATCGCTTACATCAGTTATAACATAACCTATGCTGGGATTTGTTAACAGGTATTGCCCCACAATATTGATCTGATGATCAGCAAATACTTTATTAATCTGAGCCATGATACCAGGCATATTTTTGTGTATATGGATCAATCGGTGAGCTCCTGATATTCTCGGAAGTTGAAGATTAGGAAAGTTCGCACTTACATAGGTATGACCATGGTTGATAAAATTGACCATCCTTTTAGCAATAAATTCAGGGTTTTTGGGGCTAATTTTCGGATCGTCAAATATGACAATACCCATATCAGTACACAAACCATGCGAAAGTTTTGGTTCACTATTTCCGAGGTAGCCAATCGTCTTTAATTTTACAGCCCGTTCCAGTTTTTCCCTTTCAAGCAATTCACCATTTGCCAAAATCATCATTCCTACATCAGGTACGTACTTTTCTTCGAAGGTTTTTTTATGACGAATGGAAAATCCATCTTTTTTTAAAGTTTGAATAGCCAGATCAGGAACATCCCCAATCACCAGGCAAAGTATCCGGTTTTTAGGGTAGGAAATAGCTCTTGGTAAATTATTGACGTAAAGAAATTCATCAAAACTTGGTGTAACATGATCGGCTTTTTCAGCCACAGTTTTACGTTCTATATTCTCAGTAAATGCATAGAACTTTTTGATCATCCCAAATTCCTTTAACTGGAAATCTGAATGGCCATCGCCAATTCCGTAGATATCGCCCTTCAGATCGAGTTCTTTCAATAGTTTTACTTTTCCTCCCTCATCGGAAAGCGGATTATTTTCATCATAGCCAATAATCTTCCCATTATCATCAAAAACAAAAGTGTTGGCATAAATATTTTCTTTATGAATATGATAAGGAAGTACAACCGGGGTAATAAATTCTTTGAACCCACCCGAGACTATAAGTACTGAATCTGAATGCTTTTTAAAAAACGTTTTATTCCTGGAGAATGATGATGAAACCTTCTTTTTTAATAAACTGACTAAAGTTTTTAAATGGTTACGATCTGCCTCCAGTAGTTGTACGCGACCAGTCAGGCTCTCGCGGAATGACATTTTACCTTCCATTGCCGCATTAGTCAGATTTTCAATTTTCTGGTAAATCTTTTCCCTTTCGGGATGATTCATTAATGAGATTCGGGCAAGTTCATCCAAGGCTTCCACTTGGGTAAATGTACTGTCGAAATCTATGATATAAAACTGCTTCAAAATTGTAAAAATTAGGATATTAAGTATTTTTAAGGTTCAGACAAATTTCGCTGATTGATTCATCAAGGGGTTTAAAATTAAAATTTAATGTCTTTTTAATTTTTTCATTGGAATACTGATGTTTTTTGAATGCACTACGCACCGTCTCTAAACTTAAACCAAAACGTTTACCGGTTATTGGGGTAATTATCTTGCTTCCAAGCCAGGCCAAATACATCATCCAGGGCTTTAAGGCTACAGAAGGTGATTTTTTTCCAAAATTCAAGGCGATTTTAGAGAAAAACTCTTTGTAGCTCAGGTTTTCTGAATTGATAATGTAACGTTCATCCCGAATGTTACTTTCCATTAAAAGGATCATAATTTTGGCAACATCCACTACATCCACATAGCCACTACTTCCTCCGGGAAAATAATTCAGGCCAGTACGGATAGATTCAAAAAGCTGTCCGCTTCCTTCTTTACCTGCGTTTTTACCAATAATGATAGAGGGGTTTACAATAACCACATGTAATCCTTCTGCTGCTGCTCTGAATACCTCCATCTCACTCTTGTATTTTGATACTGAATAAGCACTTTGACCAGATACAAGTTCCCAATGATCTTTTTCAGTAATTAGCATTGCTTTTTTACTCTCACCAATGGCCGCAATGGAGCTAACATGCAAGAAGCGTCCTATGTTTTTTTCCATACAAACGTTCAAAAGGTTTGCTGTACCTTCTACATTCACCTTTAGCATTTCCTTTTTATCTTTTGATTGAAAGGAAATAAGCGCAGCACAATGATAAACACAGCTTATCCCATCCATGGCATCACTCAGTGCAAAATAATCAAGGATATCTGCATCGAACCACTCAAGGTCTTTTTTATCTGCTAAAAACTGGGGTATCCGGGATGTAATCCGCTTAATTGCTCTGATTTTTTCTCCTCTGAGCAGCAATTGGCTGATTAATTCTGAACCTACAAAACCGGTAGCGCCGGTAACTAAAATCATCCGGATGAATTTTTTTAAATGCTTTCAAAAGTAACTGAATAAACTGATATTTGCTTTGAGTCTGTTCTCAATTATCTGATTCTTCTTCAATTTTGTTTAAATAAAATTAATCGGGGGCTGTTCAATTAAAAAATCTGTCATTAAATTACAGGAACGATTATTATGTCACTATCTGATTTTCTTAGTCCGGTTGATTTCGATTCCATTAGCCCGGAAAATGGTTTCTATACAAGTCACTTGGGAACCAAGATAACAGTCTACCATCATGATTTTCCCGATCTCGAAAATGGACTTTATGACATAGCGCTCATCGGTGTTCTCGAAGATCGTAATTCCATCAATAATACCGGAACTGCTCTTGCCCCAGATACTTTCAGACAGAAATTTTATGAACTTAATGAGGGTAATTACCATAGCCGTATTGTAGATCTTGGTAATATACGTGCTGGGCACAAGGTTTCTGATACCTATGTTGCGCTTAAGCTCGTGGTAACTGAGTTAATCAAAAATAACATTATACCTGTGATCATTGGCGGCGGTCAAGATCTGACATATCCTCAGTTCATGGCCTACGAAGAATTGGAAAAGAAAGTTGATCTACTGGTTGTGGATTCACATTTTGATCTTGACGACAATATCGACGGAACGATTGAGACCACTTCAATTTCTTATTTGAACAAGATATTTTTACACGAACCAAATTTCCTTTTTAACTTTAGTAATATAGGATATCAGATCTTTTATGTTAATCAGGAAAGCCTGAAATTAATGGAAAAACTCTATTTTGACGTACATCGCCTGGGGGATTTTGCGGGTAATATTAATCTTGCTGAACCAGTAATCCGAAATGCAAATATGATCAGTTTTGACATTTCTGCTGTTCGTTCTTCAGATGCTGCTGGTAATGCTAATGCTACTCCAAATGGGTTTTATGGAGAGAATGCCTGCCAGATTGCAAGATATGCCGGCATGAATGATAAGCTTTCTTCAATTGGATTTTATGAATTTAATCCGGCTTATGACCTGAATGGACAGACTGCAATGCTGCTAGCCCAGATGGTATGGTATTTTGTAGACGGATTTTATAACAGGAAGAAGGAATATCCTTTATTGCCAAAATCGCAATACATAACCTACAGAGCCGGACTCAAAGACGGGTCTTATGAACTGGTATTTGTCAAAAGCAAGAAATCTGATCGATGGTGGATGCAGGTACCTTATCCCTCAGGCAAGTCAAAAAATGAAAGACATCATCTGGTTCCCTGCCGTTATGAGGATTACCAGACTGCCAATTCAGGCGAGATGCCCGATTTGTGGTGGAGGACCTACCAAAAACTTATTTAAGTTGCAAGTAATAAGTTGTAGGTTTTAAGTTTTATTTCGTTGTTCATTCAAAACTATTGCTCACAATGAAATTTGGATTAATATTTTTGAGATTAAAGAACAAGGATCAAAGAATAAAGTAACTACCGGTAAATTGTACATGAACCAGTTTAACAACCATCAACTAACAACTAACAACCAGCATGCTACTACTCGGTATTGACCTCGGCACTTCCTCAATTAAAGTATCTGTTATTGATTCTCAAACTCAGGAGTGCCTGTGTACTGTTCAATATCCTGAAACTGAAACTGCAATTATTGCCGAACATCCTGGATGGGCAGAGCAATCGCCGGATACATGGTGGGAAAATGTTCAGCAGGCCATTCTCAAGGCAAATGCTACAGGGTTGTACGATTCGAAATCCGTTGGAGCCATAGGAATCGCCTATCAGATGCATGGTCTTGTACTGGTTGATAAGGCACAAAATGTACTCAGAAATTCTATTATTTGGTGCGATAGCAGGGCAGTTGAAATTGGGAATAGAGCATTTAAGACCATTGGTGAAGAAAAATGCTTGAGCAATCTGCTCAATTCGCCCGGAAACTTTACAGCTTCAAAGTTGTCCTGGGTGAAACAAAATGAGCCTGAAATTTTTGAAAAGATATATAAAGTGATGCTTCCCGGTGATTTTATTGGGATGAAGCTTAGCGGAGAGATTAATACCAGTGTTTCATCGCTTTCTGAAGGGGTTTTCTGGGATTTTACAAGAAATGAGCTTTCAAAGGAAGTTTTAAATCATTTTGGCTTCCCGGAGAATTTTTTCCCTGAGATCCAGCCGGTATTTACAGATCATGGAAGGATAACTGCTGAAATTGCTGCCAAACTTTCATTAAAACATGGTATTCCTGTAAGTTATAAAGCAGGAGACCAACCTAATAATGCCCTTTCCCTGAATGTTTTGAAGCCGGGAGAGGTTGCGGCCAATGGAGGTACTTCCGGAGTGATTTATGGGGTTTCGGATCAACTGACGTATGATCACCAATCACGGATCAATAGCTTTGCACATGTTAATTTTTCTGAAGAACAAAAGCGAATTGGGGTATTGCTTTGTATCAACGGAACCGGAATACTTAATCGCTGGACCCGGGATGCAATTGCACCAGGGCTTGCTTATGATACCATGAATGCTGAAGCCTCTGCGATCGGGATTGGGAGTAATGGGTTAAGGATCTTGCCCTTTGGGAATGGAGCCGAGCGAATGCTGAATAATAAGAATATCGGTGCCCACTTTCATCGTATTGACCTTAACATTCAAAGTCGTGCACATATTTTCAGGGCTGTTCAGGAAGGTATTGCCTTTGCTTTCCGTTATGGGCTAGATATTATGCGTGAGAACGGTATGAAACCCGGACTCATACGCGCCGGTAAAGCGAATATGTTTTCGAGTGAACTTTTTATTGAGGCATTTGTAAATGCCTGCGGAGTTCCGGTTGAACTTTACAATAATGAAGGCAGTACAGGAGCAGCAATTGGTTCAGGTATTGGTGTTGGTGAATTCAGTACTGAAAATGCGTTCTCAAATTTGAAACCTATCCGCATGATCGAACCTCAAAGATCCCGGGAATACGAACCTGTTTATCAGGAGTGGAAAGAATTGCTTATGGGGCATTTGTAGGCTTGCTTCGTAGTACTATCGTAGTTATGAATTATATTATGTCATGTGCAGGGATGACGGGAGGCCGGTTTGTGTCGAAATAATGGCGTTCAGTCAATGCAGATCAACCCTATCTGCTCCTCCCAAAATGATAATCCGCAAACTTTATAAACTGGTTCCAGTCGTAAACAGTCATATCATGTTTTCCTTCCCGGTTATGATAAGCTAAAGGAGATTCTATCAAAGGGATATTCAATCCCTGAGGAGTGTTCGGCAAATTTGATTTTAAACCATACAAGCCATAAACACCCTCTGCGTTTTTCAGGGATAAAAAAGTACCCTTTGGGTCTGCCCAAAGATCTTCAGAGGCATTTGTAGCGTAAACTGGTCTGGGAGCAATCAGTGAAATCAACATATGCTGATCAACAGGCAAAAGCTCTTCATGATCATTGTATTTTTTGTAGTTGGCATTAAACCAATGCGGGAATGAGGTGTTGATCCTTCTCACCCGTTCTCCAAACTTTCTGCGCGCTAATGCTGCTCCTGTACTTCCTGAGCAGTTAGTGATGCAGATTGCAAAGCGCTGATCCTGAGCTGCTGCCCAGAGCGATGCTTTTCCGCCCCTTGAATGTCCTACAAGAGCTACTTTTTTTACATCGATCTGCACATCGTTTTCAAAATAATCCATCACCCGGCTTGCGCCCCAACCCCATGCACCGATGGCACGCATACCATTATCTGCATTTAACTGATCGGGGTATAATTGCATGAGCGCGTTCATGAAATCATCTTTATTATCCGGAGCTAGATCACTAACATGAAAAGCTGCAATGGCATATCCGGCGTCAATAAGTACTTCTGCAGGCCAGAATTCACTTATTATTTTACGGCTGGGATCCGTATTCTCTTTGCCGCGATTATTGATCAGTAAAAATGCAGGTGAGGGTTTAGTAGCATTGGTTGGGATAAATAGAACCAGATTAATCCTGACACTTTTACCCTGGTTGAACACCTCAATCAGAATTTCTTTGCGATTTGATTTACCGTTCATAATATATTTATCCTCACTAAGGACTGAAAACCGAATATCTTCAAAAGACTTAGGTACCTGCCCGTAAATATGATCTTCGAACAAAGCCACAATTTCAGGCCTTCGATTCTTCTCCCAGGCCTTTTTACTGTTTATTGTTTTATTATCTCTTGTTTTAAGAACATCAGGAAGTGTATAGGCAGGCACTCTTGACTCGTCGTAGTTTGATTCTTCATGATTTTGAGCTTGAAGCTGCGTAAAAATGAGCAGGCTTAGACAGAATAAGAGATAGGTTTTCATGAATATTCTATTTTTTAGACTTTCGGTGATAATTCTGATCATAAATATAGGTTTTTATCAACGAACCGGAACCTCCAGCTATACCGTCAATCCTGACAAGCTAATGAAATAGCTTTCTATTAAAAATTTCGCCGCCCGGAGGGATGAAGCCCCTTCCATTTTTTATTGATTGCGAAACATTAGCCCGATTGTTTTTCACTAATTTCTATTTAATTATATAAATTCGAAAACATAAAATTTTTAGCATGGCAAACATCATAACAGGAGACAAAGAATTTTTCAAAGGCATAGATCAGATACACTATGAAGGACCTGAATCCAATAATCCATTAGCATTTCGCTGGTATGATGAGACCAGAATCATCGCTGGAAAAACGATGAAAGAAACCCTGCGTTTTGCGTGTGCATACTGGCATTCATTTGTTGGAAACGGAGCAGATCCTTTCGGAGAGCCAACCCATATTTTTTCCTGGGATTCAAAAACTGATGCGGTTGAACGTGCTAAAGACAAAATGGATGCAGCCTTTGAGTTTATTACTAAGATGAAGCTTCCATATTACTGCTTTCATGATGTAGATGTAGTAGATTATGGTAATGATGTTTTAGAAAATGAGCGCCGTTTGCAGGCACTTACTTCTTATGCAAAAGAAAAACAAAAGGCAAGTGGAGTGAAATTACTCTGGGGTACTGCCAACCTTTTTTCGCATCGTCGCTATATGAATGGAGCCTCAACTAATCCTGATTTTCATGTCCTGACCCATGCCGGAGCACAGGTAAAGGCAGCTTTGGATGCTACCATCGCGTTGAATGGTGAGAATTATGTATTCTGGGGTGGCCGTGAAGGATATATGAGTCTGCTAAATACCAATATGAAACGTGAGCAGGAGCATCTCGCTAAATTCCTGCACATGGCAAAGGATTATGCTCGCAAAAATGGATTTAAAGGTACTTTCTTTATTGAGCCGAAACCATGTGAGCCAAGTAAACATCAATACGATTACGATGCCGCCACTGTAATCAGTTTCTTACGGCAGTATGAACTGATGGATGATTTTAAACTGAATATTGAAGTAAATCATGCTACCCTGGCAGGCCATACTTTTCAGCATGAATTGCAGGTGAGTGTAGATGCCGGCTTACTGGGTTCAATCGATGCGAACCG
>CAMBFY010000082.1 GCA_945865415.1 Sphingobacterium thalpophilum | reverse complement strand
ATATAACAAAATATGCTTACTTATTGATAATCAAATAGTTAAAATATTAAATTTCGTACCTTTTTAAATTTCCTTATCCCGAACTCACGTTTTCTTAATAAAAAAGGTGAACTAAAAGAAATAGCTGACTAGATTTATGGCGAATTTCTTCTTCATATTTATATAAATCAAGAATTAACTGCCTTTTTTAGCACAGCTATAAAGTTAATAAAACTAATAGCTATGTATCAGAAATAAGAAACTTTATGAAATCGTTACCTGTAATCAATATCAGATACCAAGCTCAAACTGTGTTAAAAAACCCCATCTGTTTCCGGGCTGACTGAAAGAAAAATTACCATCAGATGAATCGGGAGATTTAAACCGAATACCTTTAAAATTATTTATCATGGCACTTTCATCACTTTCACTTTGAGCATAAATGTTCTTAAAAGCCAGCGACAAAATGAGCAATAGAACGAGCCTGATTAGTGACATTGTTTTTTAAAATTTAGGATTGCTAAATGTAACCCTAACCTTTCAGGAACGAGCTTAATGATTGTCATAGAAATGAAAAAACTCTAAAATATTTACCGGCCGAAAATAGAAAATGCTGTAATACTTCAATTCATTTATTCATTTTTATGTATTTTCACGATTCTGAGAAATCAGTAATAATCCAGCAAATTGTGAACAAAAGAAGTCAGATATTAAGGAATAAGCAAGAAGCAGCCCTTTTGGGTGGTGGTGAGTTAAGAATCGAAAGTCAGCATAAAAAAGGCAAGTTAACTGCCAGAGAACGCTTGCATTTTTTACTGGATCAAGGTTCATTTGAAGAAATAGGAATGCTGGTGATGCATCGTTCCACAGACTTTGGAATGCAAAATGAACATTATCCCGGAGACGGAGTGGTTACCGGGTATGGCACTGTTAACGGAAGGCTTGTTTATGTATTCTCTCAGGATTTTACCGTTTTTGGAGGTTCATTATCAGAAACTCACGCAGAAAAAATCTGCAAGATTATGGATCTTGCATTAAAAAATGGTGCACCTCTGATTGGCCTGAATGATTCCGGAGGTGCACGAATACAAGAGGGGGTTGTTTCTTTGGGCGGATATGCCGATATTTTCTATAGGAATACCATGGCATCCGGCGTTGTTCCACAAATCTCGGCAATTATGGGACCCTGCGCAGGTGGAGCTGTGTATTCACCAGCCATTACCGATTTTGTTCTGATGGTTGAGAATACCTCGTACATGTTTGTCACTGGTCCGAATGTGGTAAAAACCGTCACTCATGAAGTGGTAAGCTCTGAAGAACTGGGGGGAGCCACAGCACATGCTACAAAATCGGGTGTCACTCATTTTGCCTGTGCAAACGAGATCGAAGCGATCAGTCATGTAAAAAAGCTGCTTTCATATATGCCGCAAAATTGCGAAGAAACAGCACCTTCGATTGCCTATGAAAGTACTGATGAATCAAGGCCTAAACTTGATGAAATCATTCCGGAAAATAATTCTCAACCCTACGATATCCGTGAAATAATTTTAGAACTATGTGATGAGGGCACTTTTCTTGAAGTGCATAAAGACTTTGCCGAAAATATTGTAGTCGGCTTTGCACATTTGGCTGGCAGAAGTATCGGTATCGTGGCAAATCAGCCAGCATTTTTAGCTGGAGTACTTGATATCAAATCATCTGTAAAAGGTGCACGTTTTGTTCGCTTTTGCGACAGTTTTAATATCCCACTGCTGGTTCTTGAAGATGTCCCGGGTTTCTTGCCGGGAACAGACCAGGAATGGAACGCAATTATTACAAACGGCGCGAAACTATTGTATGCCTTTTGTGAAGCTACAGTCCCGAGAATAACAGTCATTACACGTAAGGCTTATGGTGGTGCTTACGATGTGATGAACTCCAAACACATTGGCGCCGACATGAATTATGCATGGCCGGGAGCTGAAATTGCAGTAATGGGAGCTAAAGGAGCAGCAGAAATCATTTTCAAAAAAGAAATCAGCGCTGCGGATGACCCAAATGCCCGATGGATAGAAAAGGAAAAAGAATACTCTGACATTTTTGCAAACCCTTACAGAGCAGCTGAAAGAGGTTTTATAGATGAGGTTATCGAGCCATCCCAAACCCGAAAAAAGCTCATAAAAGCCTTCAAAATGCTGGAAAACAAAGTTGTAAATAACCCCAGAAAGAAACATGGGAATATACCTTTATAAACAGACCCTGAAATGTCAAGTATTGAGCAAATTCCCCCGGAACTAACCTGGCGCATTCGCAGGCAGGTTTTATATCCTGATCAGGAATTCGACAAGTCAATTCTTGATAATGATGATGAGGGTATGCATCTGGGTTTGTTTTATGAAAATACACTGATCAGTGTTGTTTCACTATTCAGGAAAGACAATGAAATTCATTTACGCAAATTTGCAACCCTTGAACAATACCAAAACAGAGGTTTTGGGACAGAACTATTAAAGTACCTTATCGAATTGGCGACAACAGAAAATTACGGTAGAATCTGGTGCAATGCACGAAAAAATGCTTCAGGATTTTATACTAAATTTGGATTTGTGGAAACGGGAAAAACGTATCACAAGGATGGGCATGATTTCGTGATCATGGAAAAAATGTTTTAAGAACCAGAAACAATGAACAACATTCTTCATATCCGCCAATTTGAAAACTTAATTTTTGAATTAAGAAGTTTTAAGGTTGTGATTGACACGGATCTGGCTTTATTAAGTGAAAGAGCTGGATGATAAGATCAACCAGGTTTACCGCTTTTTATTAAATAAAATTAAAATCCATAAAAGCAGCATAGGGCCGCTTGGCTATAAATTGAAATCCAAGAAAGAACAAAAATAATGGCAAAGAAAAAAGAGCAGGAACATATTCCTGTAGTGACTAAGAAATCACTCGAGTTTTTTGAAAAATACATCAATAATCCTTCAGCTACAGGTTTTGAGTGGGAAGGCCAAAGAATGTGGCTGGATTATATCAAACCTTATACTGATGAATATTTTGTTGATAATTACGGTACTGCAGTGGCAGTAATTAACCCACAAGCAGAATACAAAGTGGTAATAGAGGCTCATGCTGATGAGATTTCCTGGTTCGTAAATTACATCACTAAAGATGGTTTAATCTACGTCATCAGAAATGGTGGATCTGATCATCAGATCGCTCCTTCCAAAAGAGTGAATATTCATACAGATAAGGGAATTGTGAAGGCATTATTTGGCTGGCCTGCTATTCATACCCGAAGTGGTGAAAAAGAAGAAGCGCCCACCCTGAAAAATATTTTCCTTGATTGTGGGTGTACCACCAAAGAGGAGGTCGAAAAATTGGGAATACATGTGGGTTGTGTAATTACCTATGAAGATGAATTCATGGTATTGAATAACCGATATTATGTAGGCAGGGCACTTGATAACCGTGCCGGTGGATTTATGATTGCCGAGGTTGCCCGCTTGCTCAAGGAAAACAAAAAGAAATTACCCTTCGGACTATACATCGTGAACTCTGTACAGGAAGAAATCGGATTACGCGGAGCAGAAATGATCGCTCACCGGATCAAACCAAACGTTGCAATCATTACCGATGTAACGCACGATACTCAAACCCCAATGATTAATAAGATCACTCAGGGAGATCTTGCCTGTGGCAAAGGGCCTGTAGTTTCTTACGCGCCGGCAGTTCAAACCAATCTGAATAAATTACTTATCAAAGCAGCTGAAGCGAATAATATTCCATTCCAGAGACAAGCATCCTCGCGCTCTACCGGTACAGATACAGATGCATTTGCATACTCAAATGATGGAGTTGTTTCTGCTTTGATTTCACTTCCATTGCGCTATATGCATACCACAGTTGAAATGATCCATAAAGAAGACGTTGATAATGTTATCCGTTTAATCTATGAATCTTTACTTAGCATTGAGGTGGGACATGATTTTAGATCGATAAAATAATTGATAATTGACAGTTGACAAATACATCGGCTGTTACTATTTATTTGAAATTTAGCAGGATGTTATCCTGCCTGTAGTGAAGGAACTTCACAATAGTTATTCTGCGTTTAACAGCGAAAATAAATTTCAAAAAGAGGATAATATCCCTCCTGAGTTGGGATGACAACAGCAAGGAATTGGGAGTTGAATGTATATAACGATCAAATAAAGCCTCGAAATGTAATTTTTAAATGAACCAAAATATACTAACTATCTAAAAAATAGGTAAATGAAAAGAATCTTGCTCCTGCTTACAGGACTAACACTAATTTGGAGTTTTGCATCAGCACAGGATACTCAGGGCTATCAAAAACCACCACAGCCTATTCTTAGTTTATTTGAAGCCCGGTCAATTCCAACTGTCAGAATCAGCTCAAACGGCGAAATAATGCTTCTGCTCGAGATGGAGGATCTACCTTCCATTTCTGAATTATCTCAGCCGGAGCTTCGCCTTGCAGGACAAAGAATAAATCCAGTAAACAACGGGCAAAGCCGAACTGCAGCTTACATTAGCATAAAAATCAAGGCAGTAAATACTGGGATTGAATATAATCTCAAAGGGCTTCCAAATGATCCAAGGCTATCAGAAATTACCTGGTCACCTGATGAAAGCAAAATTGCCTTTATTCAAACTACTGAGAATAGCGTTGAGTTATGGGTAGCGGATCTGGAATCTCTTCAGGCTAATCGCTTAAGCATATTTAATGTTAATAACACTTACGGCAATAGCTTTATTTGGAATCCTGATGGAAAAAGTATCCTTGGTAAATTTATTCCTGATGGCAGATCTGAATTAGTTCTACAAAATAAGAGTCCGCAAGAGCCCCTGATTCAGGAAAACACCGGCAAATCCGCCCCCGTTCCTACCTATCAGGATCTTTTAAAGAATCCTGATGATGAGAAACTTTTCGATCATTACTTCACATCGCAGTTAAAACAAGTTAATCTGCAAGGACAATCAGCCAATTTGTTGAAGCCATTAATCATTCGAAGCATGGACTATTCACCTGATGGAAAATTTTTGTTATTGGCAAATATCACACGCCCCTACTCCTATCAGGTTCCGATCAATGCCTTCCCTTTTACCAGCTCCATATTTGATGAGGAGGGAAAGCTGATTAAAAAACTTTATGATGCTCCGCTTGCAGAGAATATTCCTGCAGGATTTGATGGAGTTCCCAAGGGCCCGAGAGCATTCGGCTGGCGCACAGATAAAGGAGCCGTGCTTTATTGGGTAGAAGCACTTGACAATGGTAATCCTGCGCAACAGGCTACCGTTCGCGATGTAATTTATACTCAGGAGGCTCCATTCAATCAATACCCGCTCAAACTTGCGGATTGTTATTTCCGATTTAATTCCATTGTCTGGGGCGATGATAAAGTAGCAATACTCACCGAGCGCTGGTGGAAAACCCGTTTTGAACGGAGATCTTTCATCAAGCCTTCAAATGTAAACTTCAGGGTTAATCTCTATGATCGGTATTTTGAAGATGGATATGGAGACCCCGGTGTCATTCTAACCCGGAAAAATGAATTTAACAGAAATGTACTTCTGACAGAATTCAATGCAGTGAAACGAATCAGCGACCCAGACAATGTCCATATTTTTACGTTAAGTGATGGAGCTTCGCCTGAAGGAGATCGTCCTTTCATAAAAAAGTTCAATATTAAGACTAAGCTGATGGATACCTTATTCAGGTCTAAGGCCCCTTATTATGAACGACCGGTGTTTTTTAATAATGGAAAATTCATAATCAACAGCAGGGAATCGAGTGATTCGGTCAAGAATTATTTTAAAGTTAATCTTGAAGATAACAGCTATATCCGTTTAACTGACTTTTCAGACCCCTATCCTGAACTAAAAGGGGTCAAAAAGCAACAGATTAGCTATAAAAGGCTGGATGGAATAACTTTGGGAGGTACACTTTATCTACCTGCCACATTCAAAACTGGTGATCCGCCATTACCCGTGCTGATATGGGCATATCCCAGAGAATTCAAAACTGCAGCTGCAGCTGGTCAGATTAAGGGCTCTCCTCATAAATTTAGCATCCTAGGAAAATCTTCCCCTGTTTACTGGGTAACTCGGGGATATGCAGTGCTTGACAATGCAGATATGCCCGTAATTGGAGAAAGTAATACAGAACCCAATGACACTTTTGTAGAGCAGATCAGATATAATGCCGAAGCTGCAATTAACCATCTTGTTGATATGGGGATTGCCGACCGAAAACGGATTGCCATTGGTGGTCATTCATATGGTGCATTTATGACGGCAAATCTTTTGGCTCATACTGATCTTTTTGCAGCCGGAATTGCTAGAAGCGGTGCTTACAACCGAAGTCTGACTCCTTTTGGTTTTCAGGCCGAAGAACGAACTTTCTGGCAGGCGCCTGCCGTTTATAACCGGATGTCACCATTCGCCTATGCCGATAAAATCAAAACCCCGATTTTGCTTATCCATGGACAGGCCGATAATAATACCGGAACATTTCCAATGCAAAGTGAACGTTTTTATACCGCATTAAAAGGTCATGGTGCTACTGCCCGACTGGTGCTGCTGCCGTCAGAGTCGCATGCATACCAAGCTAAAGAATCACTAATGCATATGCTGTGGGAAATGGATAGATGGCTTGAAAAATATGTAAAAAATAAATAATTCTCACCTTCATTTGTACATGTGAATTACAATGCTTGCGGACTTAAGCCCCTCAAAATCATTCGAAAATACCACTTTAAAAACCCCCAGATAAAATAAGATGGACAGATAAATATTTTATCTTTGTAAATCTAGAATTAAAATCAGTGAATTAAATTTACATTAAAATAATAGCATGAAACCTACTTTAGTAATCCTGGCAGCAGGAATGGCAAGCCGATATGGTAGTATGAAACAAACTGATGGATTCGGGCCAAATGGAGAGACTATAATTGAATACTCTATCTATGATGCAATAAAAGCAGGTTTTGGCAAGGTGATTTTTGTAATAAAGGAAGAGTTTGCAGATAATTTTAAAGGAATTTTTGAACCCAAATTAAAAGGAAAGATTGAAACAGATTATGTATTTCAAACTTTTGACTTAAAGCCCTTTGGAATCGACATTGAAATTCAAAGGAACAAACCATGGGGAACTGCACATGCCGTTTTAGCGGCAAGAGATGCGGTAAAGGAGCCTTTCTGTGTGATTAATGCCGATGATTTTTATGGACGTGAATCTTATCAGAAAATGTATGACTTCTTAGTTAATGGGGTATCAGACACACAATTTTCAATGATCGGATTTCAGATCGACAAAACTCTTTCAGAACATGGTTATGTTTCGAGGGGAGTATGTGAAGTGGATGAAGCTGGTAACCTTGCCGAAATTCATGAACGAGTCAAAGTGTATTTTAAACCTGATGATACCGGAAATAAAAACATCGTGTTTGAAGAAGAAGGCCAGGAATACCCGATAAGATCAAATTCGAGGGTATCTATGAATTTCTGGGGCTTCACTCCAAAAATATTTGAATTATCAGCCGGCCTTTTCAAAGATTTCGCTCTGGCAAATACTGAAAATCCAAAAAAAGAATTTTTCATACCTCTTGCTGCTGAAAACCTGATCAGAAATGGTGTGGTTAGTTTTAAAGTTATTCCGACACAGAACCAATGGTTTGGTGTGACCTACGCAGAAGATAAGCCTATAGTACAGGAATGTATTGACGCACTGGTGGCTGATGGTGAATATCCGGGAAATTTGTGGGCTTAATTATGTTCAATCTTTTTAATGTTGAGAGGGTAAATTTCTGTTTTACTTTACAGGAATTATCCCTCATTACACTCATTCCCCCGGCCATATTGTACACTTTTTAAAATCCGTTTTGGGTAAGAATATAACTTGCCCTCGGACTTCTCCGACTGAGTGAGCAGTACACTATAATTTCTCTGTCTTTATAAGGAGTCAAGGTAGCAATCATGGCCTTTAACTCTTGTATTGGCAAGTTTATCGCAAAAACACCTGAGGAATTAAACAGAATATTTACTAACAGAAGAATGACTGAAGATGCCGGGCAATTTTTCACTTTCAATGAACGAATTAGAATTGAAAATGTTGTTTGCTCAATTGACAGTTGTCAATGGAAGTTCTTGATTAAGAAAAAAATATCCGACTTGTCTTGATTCTTGGTTCTTGGTTATCAATACTAAAAAAGGCTGCCTCCTTTCAGAAACAGCCTTTGTCTTTCAAGAGAAAACGCTTATTTCTTATCGTCTTCTTTTACTTCTTCAAAGTCTACATCAGTGACCTGATCACCTGCATCCTGAGCTGAAGCCTCGCCCTGGGGAGCATCCTGACCTGCTCCAGCTTCCTGAGAAGCTTTGTACATCTCTTCTGATGCAGCATTCCATGCTGTTTGAAGCTCTGCCTGAGCAGTATCAATTAATGCAAAATCTTTAGCAGCATGTGCGTCTTTCAATTTTTTCAAACCCTCTTCAATAGGTGCTTTTTTATCATCAGCTAATTTATCACCGTATTCTTTAAGCTGCTTTTCGGTTGAGAAGATCAATGCATCGGCCGCGTTAAGTTTATCAACTTCTTCACGTGCTTTCTTATCTGATTCAGCATTGGCTTCAGCTTCATCTTTCATCTTTTTGATCTCTTCATCAGTTAAACCTGAAGAAGCTTCAATGCGAATTTTCTGCTCTTTATTAGTTGCCTTATCCTTTGCAGCAACATGTAATATACCGTTGGCATCAATGTCAAATGTGACCTCAATTTGTGGAATACCACGTGGTGAAGGGGGGATACCGTCAAGATGGAAACGTCCGATCGTTCTGTTTTGATTAGCCATTGGACGTTCTCCCTGAAGGATATGAATCTCAACAGAAGGCTGATTATCCGATGCAGTAGAGAATACTTCAGATTTTTTCGATGGGATAGTTGTATTCGCCTCAATTAGTTTGGTCATCACACCACCCATTGTTTCAATCCCTAATGAAAGCGGGGTAACATCAAGTAGCAATACATCTTTAACCTCACCAGTTAAAACACCACCTTGTATTGCTGCACCAATTGCAACAACCTCATCCGGATTTACACCCTTAGAAGGCTCTTTTCCAAAGAAGGCTTTAACCGCATCCTGAATCGCAGGAATACGGGTAGAACCACCTACCAAAATGATTTCATCAATATCTGAAGTACTTAAACCAGCGTTTTTTAAGGCTTTTTTACAAGGATCTATTGTACGCTTGATCAGGCTATCGGCAAGTTGTTCAAATTTTGCACGGGTTAACGACTTCACAAGGTGTTTAGGCATACCATCACCAGCCGAAATATATGGAAGGTTGATCTCTGTCTGTGCAGTGCTTGACAATTCAATTTTGGCTTTCTCAGCAGCTTCTTTCAAACGCTGTAATGCCATAGGATCTTTACGTAGATCTATACCCTCGTCGCTTTTAAATTCATCTGCCATCCAATCTATGATTACAGCATCAAAGTCATCCCCACCCAGGTGAGTATCACCATCGGTAGATTTTACTTCGAATACCCCATCACCTAATTCAAGAATAGAAACATCATGTGTACCACCACCGCAATCGAATACAGCGATCTTCATATCTTTGTGAGCCTTATCCAAACCGTAAGCTAATGCTGCAGCAGTTGGTTCATTAATGATACGGGACACTTTTAATCCTGCAATCTCTCCGGCTTCCTTGGTTGCCTGACGCTGAGCATCATTAAAATATGCAGGAACAGTAATTACAGCTTCATTTACTTCATGACCAAGGAAATCTTCAGCAGTCTTCTTCATTTTCTGCAGAATCATCGCAGAAATCTCCTGTGGCGTATACAAACGATCGTCAATTTTTACGCGTGGTGTATTATTATCACCTTTTACTACCTGATAGGGTACCCTTGTAATTTCATTTGTTACCTCACCAAAGCTGTTACCCATAAATCGTTTGATCGAAGAAATGGTTTTAGTTGGGTTTGTAATTGCCTGACGTTTTGCCGGATCACCTACCTTTCGCTCTCCATTATCTACGAATGCCACTATTGAAGGAGTAGTTCGTTTACCTTCACTATTTGGAATAACTACAGGCTCATTACCCTCCATTACCGATACGCATGAATTTGTAGTTCCTAAGTCTATACCAATTATCTTTGCCATATATTAATTCTTAATTTGTTAGAGTTTACTGTTAGTTGATTATCAAGCCTTGTGCCAAATGATACATAACCTGAATTGACAGTTATATAATCCCAAATTATCTAAAAACGGGGATTTGGTAAATGACAGGATGGCAGTAATTTTTGAGAA
>CAMBFY010000081.1 GCA_945865415.1 Sphingobacterium thalpophilum | reverse complement strand
CAGGATATTCAGAAGAATTTGCAAATGAATAATGCTGCACTTTTTAAATCTTCCTTCAACAGACCTAATTTATTTTATGAAGTTCGTGCCAAAAGAAATGTAATTAAAGAGATTGTAAGATACGCTAAAATGAATTCCGGTAAATCTGGAATCGTCTATTGTTTAAGCCGGAAAAAGGTTGAAGAAGTAGCAGAAGCATTAAAACTAAATGGCATAAAGGCTCTTCCATATCATGCGGGGCTTGATCCGAAAACAAGGGCTGAGACTCAGGATAATTTTCTGATGGAAGATGTTGATGTAATTGTGGCAACCATTGCATTTGGTATGGGTATTGATAAACCGGATGTTCGTTATGTCATTCATCATGACATTCCAAAAAGTATGGAAGGTTATTATCAGGAGACAGGACGCTCCGGCAGAGATGGTGGTGAAGGTATTTGTCTGGCTTTTTATTCTCAGAAAGATATCGACAAATTAACAAAGTTTATGAAAGATAAACCTGTTTCTGAAAGGGAAATAGGAACTCAAATATTAAAGGAAGTGATTGATTATGCTGAATCCTCGGTATGCAGGCGTAAGCAGATATTACATTATTTTGGCGAGAATTTTAATGAAACAGGATGCAATAATATGTGTGATAATTGCCGTCACACAAAAAAATATTTTGATGCAGAAATTCCTCTGCTCAATGTCTTAACCTTAATCAAGGAACTGGGTGAAAAGTTTGATGATCAGTATTTCATCAATATGATGATGGGAGTCGAAAATGCTCAGGTTGCTTCTTATGGACACAGTAAACATACACTGTTTGGGTCAGGTAAGGAGCAGGGTGAAATTATATGGAAATCTTTGTTAAGGCAGGCTGTTCTTAATAATTATGTTCAGAAGGATATTGACAATTATGGTTTACTAAAACTTACTAAGACTGGGACTTCATTCATCGAAAATCCACATTCATTAAAATTTATACTTAATTATTTAATGGATGAAGCAGAGGATGAAGTTGAAGAGTCTCAACAACAGGTTGGTGCACTGGATACCCTTCTTTTACAGATGCTCAGAGACCTTAGAAAAAAAATAGCGAAGCAGAAAAACCTACCTCCATTCGTGGTGTTTCAGGATCCTTCGTTGAATGAAATGTGTACTCTTTATCCTGTATCAGTTGATGAGCTTAAACAAATACATGGTGTTGGTTCAGGGAAAGCACTGAAATTTGGGCAGCCATTTATAGAACTCATAAAGAAATATGTTGAGGATAATGCCATTGATCGACCTGTTGATCTTGTTATAAAAAGTGCTGCAAATAAGTCTGCTTTAAAAGTTTCAATTATACAAAACATTGATAGGCAAATCGCTTTGGAGGAAATAGCATCCGCCAAAGGAATTAGTTATGATGATATTTTAAAAGAGCTTGAAACCATAGTAAACTCCGGAACAAAATTAAATCTCAATTACTACATTGATGAATTGATCGAAGAAGATCGCCAGGAAGAAGTTTACAATTATTTTAGATCTACGGAAACAGATTCTATTGATACTGCTATTGCCGAGCTTGGAACTGATGATTATACCCCCGAAGAGGTACAATTAATGCGAATTAAATTCATATCAGAATTAGGAAATTAATGATAGAAAATATACCACATATACAACATGCCGACTCAGGTAATTTTTTCCTGATGGCAGGTCCTTGCGCAATAGAGAGTGAAGATATGGCTCTCAGAATTGCCGAACGAATTGTAAATATTACCACTAAATTAGCTATACCATTGATATTTAAAGGTTCTTACCGTAAAGCCAACCGCTCACGACTGGATTCCTTTACAGGTATCGGCGATGAAAAAGCTCTTAAAATTTTATCGAAGGTAAGTCAGGAATTTGCTGTACCAACGGTTACAGATATCCATCAAAATCATGAGGCAGCGATGGCCGCAGAATATGTGGATGTATTGCAAATTCCAGCTTTTTTATGCCGCCAAACTGATCTGCTAATCGCTGCAGCACTAACCGGAAAAACCATCAATATCAAGAAAGGTCAGTTTCTTTCGGCAGGTGCAATGCGCTTTGCATTAGATAAAGTTCGGGATTCAGGAAACCCCAATGTGATACTTACTGATCGGGGTAATACTTTCGGTTATCAGGATATGATAGTTGATTTCAGGGGAATACCTGAAATGAAATCATTTGGAGTTCCTGTGGTGATGGACTGTACTCACTCTTTGCAGCAACCCAATCAGTCTACTGGAGTAACAGGAGGTAAACCTACCTTGATTGAAACTATTGCCAAAGCAGCAATAGCTGTTGGTTCAGATGGATTATTTATAGAAACCCATCCTGATCCCCAGAATGCGAAATCAGATGGTGCAAATATGCTTCATCTTGATAATCTGGAAGATCTGCTGATTAAACTAATCCGGATAAGACAAGCGATTATTTGATTTTTCAAAATTGAACGATGATCGTCATTAAACAATGATCGTCGTGAGGGTAAAAGCCAGAAAAAGCGTTTAGGACTTTTGGTAAATATTAGCCTTAAGCCATTTTACACTTGAGGCCGGATCATCGATTATCTTTGAACCATCTTGCTCAATAAATGCATGTTTTAAACCCGAAAGTTTTGAGTTTTCAAAAATATGTTTGAAATCTATTTTGCCTTTACCTACCGGGCAGGGCCTTCCTGTGGTTTTGTCGAGATCTTTTACATGCCACAGAGGAAATCTATTCGGATATTTTTTAAATAATGCCACAGGGTCCATTCCTGCAGCTGTTGCCCAGGCGAGATCTAATTCCATAAAAACCTTATTTTTATCAGTATTTCCCAGAACATAGTCGAAGGCGGAGATGCCGTCTATAGCTGTAAATTCTGACTGATGGTTATGGTAGGCGAATTTCATTTTATTTTTTGATGCTAAATCACCGGCCTTAACAAAAATTTCAGTTGTTTTTTTGATTTCATCAAGACTGTTAATTGAAGAACTTGAACAAATAACCCATCCACAGCCACCATCCGCAGCCTCATCAATGATTTGTTGTAAATTATCCCTTAAATTTCTTGAGCCTGGCGCTACTTGTGAACTACGTGGCAAACCACCCACATGATTGCCAATCCATTTTAGGCCAAGATCATTTACCATTGCTGCAAAATCTCTTGCAGTATGTTTGTAATAAAGTCCGTTTGCTCCGGTTGCTGTCTCAAGTTCACGGATTCCCATATCAGCAATTTGCTTTAGTACCACTTTGATATCAGCTCCTGGTGCATTGATAATACTTGATAAGGTATATACCTGCAGACCGAATGGCGGATATTTGAGAGCTAGAAAATTATTTATCTCTCTAGCCCTTACAGATAAAACACTGCTCAATGCGATACATCCTGAGGATTTAAGGAAAGTTCTTCTATTTATCATAAGTTAAATTTCAAAATTTTTCTGTGTTGTAGAACTGATATTTGATTGTCCATGTGAATTCCTTACCTGGTTCTGCATCAACTTTAATATATGGTTCTGGACTTAATGTAGTCGAAACTGACCAATACATAAATTTTGACAATGCTCTATCGGCGGTTATTCTTACTCCTGCGCCAGTTTTTTTGTTGTCGATTCTAAAATCATACTCTTCAATCTTATCGCCGGAATATCCCGTTGGATATTCCATAGTGCTTTCTCCTTTTTTTAGATCTCTTAAATAAATCATTTTATTTTCAGTAAAATCAATCAAAGCTTTGCCGGTAGGTTGGTTATCAATTTTAAAAGGAAGGCTAACTGTAAAATCTGACCCCGTTGTTTGCTTATCGATTACAAAGAAATTGTGATTAAATACGCTCGTGTTTATAGGCTTTTGTCCGGTATTTTTTAAGCTGTGTTCTAATACCAGTTCCGGCTTTCCTTTTAACAATCTAACTGTTTTAGTGTAAGTATATGAATATCCATTGCCGTCATTCAGTTTATGTGTAAAGATGATCCGGTCATCTTTTTTGATGACTTTCCATTCACCCGTATTTACCAGTTCAAAAGGAGCATTGAATCTGTAGGGGCCATTATTGAGTTTTTTAACTGTTCCAATTCCAATTTTGATAAAAGGTTGGCCCGGAGCCACAGAATCATAGTCAATTGGATCAAAAGCTTCTACAGGCCCGGTAATAGCATCATGTCTTTTGGGATCATGTTCAGCATACCATTCGCCAAAGTATTCATGCCCTTTATATTTCAAGCTTGGAATTACTCCTGCCCAGTCAAATCGTGTACCACGATAAAATCCGGCCTTTGCATCAGGCAAATAAATTTTTGCTTCAATTTCTCCGTTTGAAATTCTGGCCTCAGGATACTGAGCCATAACCTTAATAGATGAAAGTAGGATAAATAGAATTAGAACTTGTCTCATCATTATAAAATTGTTTGATTTTAAACTTAATTGTTTGATAATTGTAAGGTCAGCTTATTACACCTGCCAGTTAGATTGTGGTACTATGGGATATTTTCAGTATTCTTTTTTAGCACAACTAACCTAATTTCAAATGATTGCATATTAAATATGGTAGCAATCCTTTTTCAAAACGTTCAAATGTTTTATGGCTTATCTCATATTTTGTATTCAAAACTGAACATTTATGATAAGTTAACGCGCATGAATATTTCCAAAAGATAAATATTTTTTTGAGCAAATACTAGTGGATTAATTATCAGGATTACACTCTATGATAATCCGGCTTCCAATTTTTAATTAACATTTTAATGGCTTTACTACTCAAATTATCCTTCACTGCTTTTTCAACCAGTTCCAAAAACTCTTCATCAGAAGCAAAACGTAAAGCAATAACCTGACCGACGCGTAGTCCTGCAGGAAGAGGTTTGCCACTCAGGATAAAGTGTCTGAAGTTTTCTTCAGCCCGAATTGCCCTATCCTGAGCTTTTAAAGGGAAAATCCGAACATACCAAAAGAGCAATATACAACACAGGAATAAAAGCACCAGAAGACTTGCGGAGTATAAATTATCTGTCCCTAATGATTCAAATAGATTTATTGTTGATCCAATCAATCCTGAAATTAAAAAGAAGGCTAGTACTCTGTGATAGCCTGTGATAAAACGTGTGTGGTTTTTGAAATTCTGTTCCATTTTATTTGTTAGTGATTTTAAATTCTATTCTTCTGTTATTTTTTCTGTTTTCTTCAGTTGTGTTATCATTAATCGGTAGTCCTTCACCGTAACCCTTATAACTTATTTGATTTGATTTAATTTGATTGCTTAATAGATACTCAAAGACAGTACGGGCACGGTTTTCAGAAAGTTCTATATTTGACTTCTCATCGCCGATATCGTCTGTATGGCCACCAATTTCAATAGATACTGTAGGATTATCTCTCATGAAGCGAATCAGTTGCTGTAATTCAGTTTTAGACTCAGGCAATAGATTGAATTTTCCACTTTCAAAAAAGATATTATTAAGAATTACCAAGCCGCCAATCTCAATTTTTTTCAAAGGTATTTCAATAATAAATGGTTTATTGATTGAGTTCAAATCCGGTGTGAAATTTTGCGAATAGAAGAGGTAGCCATCTTTCGAAACATTTAATCCAAAAGATTTACCGGCCATCATGGTTGCCAAAAATTCTCCGGTTTCAGCTTCTGCTATATCATCAAAAATAGCTTTTCCATCTTTAAGATTTATAATTTCAATTTTAGCATCGAGGATTTCTTTAGTATTGATGTCAAAAATCAGGCCTTTAACATAGGTTACTAAATTAGGCCTCATATTTTCAGGTAATTCAAATGAGTAGATATCAAGTCCGCCAAATCCTCCCTTCTGGTTAGTTGAAAAGAAGGCAAGTTTACCATTGCTACTGATACTTAGTCCGCTTTCTTCTCCAAAAGTATTAATTGGATAACCCAGATTCTGAGGCTTCTTCCAGCCTATTTGAATTTCATCCTTAAATACTTTTCGACTCATAAATAGATCTTTATTTCCAAGTCCCGGCCAACCATTGGATGAAAAATAGAGACTTTCATCATCGGTGTGAATAAATGGAGATTGTTCATCGTAGCTTGTATTGATTTCTGGCCCTAGATTTACGGGGGTATTCCAGGATCCATCATTATTAAGATCTGATTTCCATATGTCATAACCTCCAAATCCTCCATTGCGCGTACTGACAAAGTATAGGGTTCTGCCATCAGCACTAACAGATGGCTGGGACTCCCATCCAGGAGTATTTATCGGAGCACCAATATTAAAAGGACTACTCCAGCCGTTTCCTTCCCATCTTGAAATGTAGATATCACACCTACCTAAACCATCCGGACGGTTACATCCGGTGAAAAACAGGTAATTACCGTCAGGTGAAATACACTGTGCCCCTTCATTATAGTTATAGGTATTAATTTCTTTGCTTAGATATTCAGCTTGTGACCAAATGCTGTCGCGTTTGACACTTTTGAAAAAGTCTTCATTTCTATTGGTCTGCCGTGTGAAAATGATCATTTTTTCATCTGCAGTGATTACAGGAAGATATTCTTCCTCCTTAGAATTAATTCCGGGCCCGAGATTGTTTGGTTTAAAAATTACTGGATTTTTTATGGCTTCCAGGCTAAAATTGCAGTCAGAAATATATTTTATTGCTTTTTCTTTACTCTCAACACTCAATGCAGGATAACTAAGATATTTGTTAAAATGCCCGTATGCATCTGCATAATTACCGGTATTTAATTCACTTTCTGCAATACCAAAATAGGTAAGTGCCAAGAATTCCGGATTTAATTCCAAGACTATTTTATAGTTGATTAGAGCTTTATTATAATTGCCCGATATTCGATAAATATCACCTAGTTGCTGATAGGCAGCAATAAAGCTTTTATCAAGATTTACGGCCTGATTAAGTTCTGCAATTGCTTTATCATATAATCTGTAACTTAAGTACTGGTTAGCCAGATTGTAAGATTTTTGAGCCTGCTTGACAGAGGAGGTGTTTTGCTTTTGCGAAAAACAAATACTGGGTATAAGACATAAAATTATTAGAAATATTTTCATCCTGCTCAGACAAACTTTGGTATGAAGGTAGAAAATATTCGTAACTAAGTCTCTAATAAATTAAGCAGTTAAACGAATCCTGAACTACCTTTTTTATGTGATTAATTTGTTAAGCTTATCGAAGTTAAGGTATGTTGAGGTATTTATGAGTCTGTAATGAAATTTCCCATTTTGGATTTTGCATTACATAATCAATAATCAATGGGATTACTTCTGCGGATTTAGACCATTCTGGTTGTAAATAAAGTTTACACTCTTCAGATACGCTAGCGGCATATTCTTCTGCCCAGTTAAAATCACTTTTGTTGAAGACAATCACTTTTAATTCTCCGGCTAATGGGGCTATATCCGGACGAGGAGCTTTGAATTTTTTAGGTGAAAGGCAAATCCAGTCCCAGTTACCTGAAAGCGGATAGGCTCCTGATGTCTCTATAAAAGTTTTAATTCCTTTTTTTTGAAGTTCTGATGTAAGGTAATCCAGATTATAGATTAATGGTTCCCCTCCTGTAACCACTACGGCTTTGCCAGGATATTTTTCAGCATTTCTTATAATCTGATCTGTGTCTGTTAAGGGATGCAACTCTGCATTCCAGCTTTCTTTCACATCACACCAGTGACAACCAACATCACAGCCACCTAGTCGAATAAAATAAGCTGCTTTTCCAGAGTGAAATCCTTCACCCTGTATGGTATAAAAATCTTCCATTAATGGTAAAAAACTGCCGTCGGGTGGAATTTGGTGTGCCATTTTGTAATTTAGATTGCAAATATACTTAAGTTTAAGAGATCAAGCTTGAGGAAAAATGATAGAGACAAATTGCTGACAATACTTAAAATTTATGAACTGGATTAATTTATACCCTTTCAGTATTACTTCTTCGAATGATTTTATCAGACCAGTTCAGGTTTCAGGATTAAGATTGTGCATAATAAAAATTGGAAATGACTTTTATGCAGTTGATAATAAATGCCCACATGCTGGAGCTGATCTGAGTAAGGGCTGGTGTACTAATGGAAAACTTGTATGTCCTTATCACAGGCATGAATTTGATATCAAAACGGGTCGTGGTGCAGAGGGACAAGGAAATTATATTGAAACTTATCCAATTGAGCTTAGAGAAGATGGACTTTACATAGGTATCTCAAAGCCCTGGTGGAAATTCTGGTAATTTTATGATCTATTTTAATAGATATTTTTTACAGAATTCCTCGCAGTTGAGAACTTCAATTTCAGAAAAATTAAAATCTGTTATATTTTCAGTGATTTAAACCAAAAATAATATCAATTGGGTGTAATAAAAAAAGGTTACGTATTATTAGTAAACTTCTCTTTTAGCAGAAGACAGGGTGTTTTTAAGTAAGCCTACAATGGTCATTAAACCTACACCACCTGGCACGGGGGTAATCCAGGAGCACTTAGGTGCTACATTTTCAAAATCTACATCACCATAAAGTTTGTAGCCTGATTTAGTCTCTGCTGAATTTTCGCGGTTAATACCTACATCAATTACAACAGCACCTTCTTTTACCATGTCAGCGGTTATGAAGTTCTTTTTACCTATTGCTACGATAAGTATGTCGGCATCGAGACTAAATTTTTTAATGTCTGGAGTTTTACTGTGACAAATTGTGACTGTGCAGTTTCCTGGGTTTGTATTCCTCGACATTAATATGCTCATCGGTGAACCTACGATATTGCTTCTTCCGACAACCACACAATGTTTACCAGTAGTATCGATTCCATATTCCTGAAGCATCAATAGAATACCGTATGGAGTTGCCGGTAAAAAGGAGGGAAGATTACGTTGCATCCTGCCGAGGTTATCGGGATGGAAGCCATCAACATCTTTCTCCGGTGAAATTTTTTCGGTGACTTTATCGGCAGAGATATGCTTAGGGAGAGGAAGCTGGACAAGTATACCATCGGTTTCAGGGTCTTTGTTTACTTCATCAATTTTCAATAACAATTCTTCTTCAGTAATTTTATCCTCATAACGGTATAATGTTGAATTAAAACCTACCCTTTCACAGTTCTTGATTTTACTGGCAACATAGGTTTCTGAACCACCATCATGCCCTACAAGTATAGCTACCAAATGAGGTTTTCTTCCAGTTTTTTTTAACACTTCTGCGGCTTCAATGGCTATCCTTTCCTTGAATTTCTCCGACACAAATTTTCCGTCCAGTAACTGCATTATAAATGAAATATTATTTTTATTAACATTTGATGGCTTATTAACATTATTAATTTGCAATTCGCGTAACGAGAAATAGTGAAATCAATCCAATTTTAATACTGCCATGAAGGCTGTCTGCGGTATTTCAACATTACCCACTTGTCTCATACGCTTTTTCCCTTTTTTCTGCTTTTCAAGCAGCTTGCGTTTTCTTGAAATATCACCTCCGTAGCATTTCGCGGTAACATCTTTACGCATAGCTTTTACCGTTTCACGGGCAATAATTTTTGCTCCGATAGATGCCTGAATAATAATTTCAAACTGTTGTCGCGGAATCAATTCCCGGAGTTTTTCGCAGATTTTTTTACCAAAATTATAGGAGTTTGTTCTATGAATTAAAGAAGACAGGGCGTCAACCGGTTCACTGTTCAGGAGGATATCTAAACGTACCAGGTCAGACTGTCGGTAGCCAATCTGATGATAATCGAAAGAGGCATACCCTTTGGAAATTGTTTTTAATCGATCATAAAAATCAAAAACTATTTCACCCATTGGCATCTCAAAAATAAGTTCAACTCGATCTGAAGTAAGGTAAGATTGGTTGATTATGGCACCACGTTTCTGGATACAGAGCGACATGATAGGACCTACAAATTCTGATTTAGTAATAATATTTGCCTTGATATACGGCTCTTCAACATGATCAAGTTTACTTGGATCAGGTAGATCAGATGGATTATGTACATCAATCTCAATACCTTTTGAAGTAAACGCTTTATAAGAAACGTTAGGAACAGTGGTAATTACTGTCATATCGAATTCTCTTTCCAGTCGCTCCTGTATTATCTCCATATGAAGCATTCCGAGAAATCCACAACGGAAACCAAAACCTAATGCTGCGGATGATTCGGGCTCAAATACAATCGATGCATCATTGAGTTGCAACTTGTGCATGCTTTCACGAAGTTCCTCATACTCATCGGTGTCTACTGGGTAGATACCGGCAAATACCATAGGTTTTACTTCCTCAAATCCTTTAATTGGTTCTGAGGTAGGCTTATCTTTATGAGTTATAGTGTCTCCAACCTTTACTTCACGTGCTTCTTTTATACCTGAAATTATATAACCTACATC
>CAMBFY010000080.1 GCA_945865415.1 Sphingobacterium thalpophilum | reverse complement strand
TCCAATCCTGAGGTTGAGCATTATTTTTATCAGTAAATGATATTAACATCATACCCAAACAACTAATCAAAACAATAAATCTCAAAGTCCTCATGTAAGTTTCTATTTATTTAAAATCAAGCTATTTGCTCATTTTAAATTAATCCCTGAACGTTTTAGTCCTGCCGGACGATAGTCATGGCGCTTGGCAGTCCATTCTGCATCTCCATACTCACTCAGACTTACTTTTCCCTGCATGGTATTTCCCTCGGCTGTTCCTGTAAATGTATAATTTATACGAACACCATCCTGTGTATATGAACTTCGCATCAAAATCTGTTTACCATGAAGAGTCCCATCAAGGTCGCGGGAGCCAATACTTGCGATATGTGTTCCAATAAATTCGCTTCCATTTTGTTCAATGATCAAAGTCTGATCTACTGTACTTGCAGAAAATTTCATTTTAAGATCCCACTGCCCGCTAAGGTCAAAAGCAGGCGCTCCGGCAGCTCTTTTTATCAGAGGCGGATTGGTTAAAATGGAATGCACACGATCTGCAATTAATTTCTCCTCTCCAGCCTGAAGCGTTGGGGTGTGAATACTGATATTCGGTTGCAAATTAGGTGGAAAAGGAAGAAAGCTTCCTGCACCGCTCACAGCGATACGCGGAGTACCATCCCACAAAAGTCCTTCCATATCTTCACCAGTTAATGGAATTATTGATTTGTCCCAATTAACAGTAACGGATGGGGCTCTATTACTTCTTCCTTTAGGCTCGCTCAGTTGCGAAGTGACTCCTTTAACATTCGCCAGACGCTGGATAATATGATTTCCATAAGACACCCAGGTCTTCCATTCCGCAGCATGATCACGTTTAAACCAGGTTTCTACAGCTGCAAGCATACCCATAATCTCTTCACGGCCAACCTTAAATCCACGACCAAAACCATGATGTGGTCCGGCGTTTATTCTAGATGCGATTATCAAATCTTTACGTCCAAGCAATAAGCCTGCACATTGCGGACCGCGAATGTATTTTCCTCCACTGTAAGCGACCAGATCGGCACCCTGTGAAATATGCGGATTTGGGACTTCCAATACTTCGGCTGCAGCATCAACCAAAATTGGCACACCCAGAGGTTTTGCGATGGATGCAATTTCTATGATAGACAGCGGACCATTCTCAGAACGCGCTCCGGAAAGAACAAGAATCATTGCTGTACGCGGACCAATTGCTAGTTTTAAATCATCAAGGGTATTTACTTCTACCATTCGGACTCCAACAGCTTTTGCAGCAGCATCGTAAGCAGTACGGGAATAAGCAGGAATGATCACTTCATCCTTCATTCCTGTGAGGTCAGGAATCATCCATAACTTATCAGGATCCCCTCCGGTTACACAACCTGCAGTAGCGGCCGTTATGGCAGCCGAAGCTCCTGAACTAACATAGCCGAATTCCGTACCGGTCAGTTCACCCAAACGGGCACCAACCGCATCCATCAACTCATCAATCTGAACGTATTCCTTTACGGCTTCATCCATAGCTTTTTGCACTTCAGGAAGTATCTGGCTTGCACCAACTACGGTAACAGTACCCCTTGCATTGATCAGCGGACGAACACCTATGGCCTCATAAATACTATTAACAGCTTTCTTGTTGTTCTTCTGACCTGCTCCCATTACAGATTCTATGTTAGATCCTGAAACCGCACCTGCAACAGGCAAAAGAGTCAGGCCTTTTATTAAATCTCTTCTTTTCATATGCCTATCTAATTAAAGTGCCGGAAGTCCACCGACGACTTTTGGTAAGGGATTAGTTAATCCATTCAGGTCATAAAAAACCCGCCCGCCTTTCACTGTTACTTCACATTCGAAACGCTGCTTTCCCTCTAGCTTTTCACCCATTTGATCAAAAACTCCAAATTTTCCTTTACGGATCCGCAGCACAGTTACATCCCCCTCCGAACCAACTGAAAGATTTCCAATTTCTTCCCTATGAATAACCTGAGCAGGCTTCCATGTCACTGAATTGATAATTGCAGGAATATCCATTCCAAGCGCGAGAAATTTATTCATCACATTCAGAATATCTTTCATCGCCGAATTCATACTTCCGCCATGATGGTCGGTACTGATAACATCGGGGAAGAACCCGGCTTTTGTGGCAGCAACCGCATGCTTAAAAGAAAAACTCGCAGCTCCATGACCAACATCCCAGATAACTCCTCTGTTTCTTGCTTCAAAAACAAAAGGACGAAGACTTCCGCTTACAGGATCAGTGATGGCTTCGCGATCCTTACCGCCTCCGCCATAAGTATGAGTATAAATATCTCCCGGACGGAATTTCTTCATGGTCAGTTCTTCTAATGAAAGTCCGCTACCTCCAAAATCAATGATTACAGGAATGTTTCCTGCAATATTTCCGGCTTCGATTGCACGGTCAATAGGAATCCAATCCGGCTTATTATAGTGCGCTACCTTGAAGCCAACAATGTGTTCTTTGTATTTCAAAGCCATATCGGCAGTTTTACGGGCATCCATATCACTATTATCCTGCTCAGTAGCTCCACCAGCCATCCCTTCGCCAACAATATTCAGGAACGCAAAAACGCGGGTTCTCGCTCTGTCAATCGTTTGGTCTTTAAACTTTTCGAAGTTGCGCCAGCCTGCACTTCCAGCATCTACAACAGTAGTTACACCCACACGAAAAGTGAATCCATCGGGCTGATTGGCATAATAACTATTTCTTAAGTACTTGTCAGGCTCAGTTCCCGCAAAATTATGGGTATGCATATCGATGATACCCGGCGTAACATATAAACCCTTTGCATCAACTATTCTGGCGGATGATTTTGGATCGATATTTTTCGAAACAGCAGCGATTTTACCTGCCTTATCAATTGCGACATCCAACACCTCATTTACATTATTCTTTGGGTCAATCACATGTCCGCCCTTGATAATAATGGCATACACTGGATCTGCATTTTGAGCCATAGCCTGGATGTTTAAAATTGAAAAAAATATCAAAAATAATTTTTGCATTATAAATGTTTAATGGTGAATGGATTGAACGTCTCTCAACAAACAAGTAAATATTATGAAAAATCGCGGAATTTTAAGCTTGTTTGTGTAATTTTTCAATGGTTAAATAATATACCCTGACTAACGGGAAGTATATTGGATAATTAAAATTATAAAATCAATATCTGGATAAAAAGAGTTTCATGCTTTAAGATAATAGCATTATAAAAAGTATAGATTTTATCTATAATATTGAATTACCAAAATAAATCCAGTCGAAATCAAATAAATTCTTCTTTCCACTTTCATCAATAAATACAAAATACAGATCCTGAATCCCTTTCGTTTCTTTCAATTCTGATATAATTTCTATCCATTGAGCCTGAGCGCCTGCGATTCTGGCAGGGACTCTTACAGAATTTATCAAAGGACTATTTCTATTTCCATGATGAACTTCAATTATTCCACCCGAATTTGGCCGCACCCTAAATTTCAATTGCCTAACATTTCTGAGATCAATCGAATTGAAGCGTATAAAGCTGCCATGATTAATGCTTGTTGCATAGGTTAGGACATCTGTTGTTATAGTCCCCAGGCGGACATTACCTTCATCAAAATCTTCAGCCTGAACAAATGGATTGCGTAAAGCGATATAATCCCGACTTTGCAAGGGTTCAATTCCATTAGCTCCCTGATCGGTGTAGGTTGCATTTAACAAATAAAGACCATCTATTCCCTTCCCAACATGCTCCTTTAATGTGATATTATCTTTTATTGGACGCTTCCCCTTAGATTTTTCAGTCAATGAAAATATATAATTAACTATTTCCTCAGAATCAGATTTGGAAAGTTCCGGATGAGGTGTCATTGCCCGTTCGCCCCATACTCCGCTTCCTCCCTGGATAATTTTATTACTGAGATAGTTTAATGCACCCTGTTTTCCTGAATAACGCTCAGAAATAGCCAAATAAGTAGGCCCAATTGAAGCTCTGTCCACAGAATGGCAAGATTTACAATCAAGGTTAGCAGTCAGTTGCTGGCCCCTCAAAAAGTTAAAATTAGTGGCATTTTGATTTTGGGTCAAAATAACCGCAAGATCTTTACCACGTGGCAAATAACCAAAATTAACTTTGATTTTTTCCGGATTAACAGCAGTTTCCTCTTTATCAGACACCAAAACCTTATAATCAAGGAAGGAATTATCCCAATAAAAGCTGCGGTTAGATGAGCTTTCTATCTTAACTACCGGTGGTGTGTTTCCGGCAAAGACTTTTGTACTTGCAATGCCCCGGCCACCTTTGTCATCAGTGACGGTTAATGTTACAGTATGAGCCCCAACTTTTGTAAATGTGTAATTAATAAGCTGACCCTTAAATTCCTTATTATCAATATTCCAGGTATACAATAATTTATCATCCCGGTCATGGTCGATAGATTTTTTGCCAGAAAACTGTACAGAAAAAGGACTTGCTCCATACTGCTTATCTATTTGAATTTCTGCTACCGGATTTCTGTTTCCTTCCTGATATTCAATCCGGACCAGTTTTGCATCCATATTCTTGGAGAACCAGTTGGTACCATATTCCAATACGTACATGGCACCATCATTCCCAAACTGCATATCTACCGGAGCCTTAAATTTTTGATGCTCCAAAAAAGGCTCCATACTGAGATAATCTCCATTTTTATCCAAACTTACAGCCATTATCCAGCCCCTGATCCATTCATAAATGAATAATTTGCCATTATAATAGTCTGGCAATTTATAAGGTGCATCCTTAAAAAGATCAGCGTAATATACCGGCCCGGCCATTGCAGAAGCACCTCCATTTCCAAGTAAGGGAAAATTCTGCGAGTTCTTTTTCCCATACCAAATCATAGCTGGCTGTGCAGGTGGCAATACCTGTTCTCCAGTATTATTTGGGGAATCATTTGTCGGATTTGCCGGATCTTTTTTAGGCCCCAAAGTTTTAGTATTGAAATCATACTTTGGAAAAGCCTGATTGTTTCCAAGAAAGTAAGGCCAGCCAAAAAAGCCAGGCTTTCTTGCCTGATTTATCTCATCATAACTCATTAATTCCCCCTCAGTACCCATGACTTTTGTGTCGGGTCCAACATCTCCCCAGTACAGATAATTATTTTTTCTGTCTACACTAAAACGATAAGGATTTCGGGAACCCATAATATAAATTTCAGAACGGCCTTTAGGATTTCCCTGTGGAAATAAATTCCCATGAGGAATAGTATAAGTCCCATTATCAAGAGGTTTGATTCGTAAAATTTTGCCTCTTAAATCATTTGTATTTGCTGCAGTACCCTGGTCGTCTGCTAAAGCATGACCTGGTCGCTCATCAACCGGCGTATATCCCTCAGTTTCCTCGGCATTGGTATTATCACCGGTCGATAAATAAAGTAATCCGTTTGAATCAAATGAAATATACCCACCCGAATGGCAGCAATATTTTCTTTGGGTTGGGATCTCGAGCAGAACTTTTTCTGAGTTTTGAACCAATACATCGCCCAGCAATTCAAATCTCGACAAACGATTTACTGCACGATCGCCTGCTAAAGCATAATAAAAATAGACCCATCGGTTCTTACTAAAATTCGGATCTATAGCAATACCTAGAAGTCCATCCTCAATACCACTAAATACATCCAAGTTGGAAATTACTTTTACCTGTTTTGATATTCTGTTATAGATTTTTACACTACCCTTACGCTCTGCAAGTAAAACATCATTATTAGGAAGGATGGCCATACCGAGTGGTTCATCGAAACCCTGAGCAAGGACAATTCTTGTAAAACGGCTGCTGTCAGGGACGATTAGAGATTCGCTTGGGGCATTATCAGTATTTGCTTTTCCGGGTTTATCTCTGATAAAAGAAAGAACCGGATTTTCTTTAATCAAACCGGCATTCATGTTTGAAAAATTTATAAATCCTGCTACGCTCATTCCTACAACACAGGACAACATAAAAAGCAGGGTAAAAGATAAAAGGGTAAACTTTTTCATTAAAACAAATTAATCAAGGGCAGCAGACAACAAAACACAAAATTATAATCAGGAATGACATTCCATTAAAAAAATAAGAAGCATTTAAATTTTAAATGCTTCTTTACAAAAAAATAATTAACCTGCCAATTTAAGGAAGCAATGCTGCAGTTTGTTCTGCCGAGCTTACTCCGGGAGCAAGTTCAATAACCTTAAGGTTACGGTAAAAAATTTGAGCACCTTCAGATTCAAGGCAGAGATATCCCTTCTTTTGGGTGGATTTGCTGATACCATTCACAAACTTTCCATTAACAGATAGTTTGATCACGCCGTCAACACAAACAACATCATAGGTATTCCATTCACCTTTACCTTTCACTCGGTTTTCGATCGACTTACTTCTGTCGCCACGTGGATTATCCGCAACTGTTTTTACCCCCTGGACACCAAAAAGTTCGCCATGAACATAAGCAATTGGAGGTTTTACACCATTTCTTATGTTCAGATCTACCCACTCCAAATCAAGCATTTGAATTTCTACTCCATCAGGAAGCGGATTGGTACCCACTGGTTTGGCACCACTCCATGCAAATACTCCTGAATTACCACCTGCCTCCATGTGCTTCCACTCCACATGCAGAATAAAATTTTCATATTGCTTTTCAGAGCGAATAACCCCGATTGGCAGACCGGTATTTGAAAGTGTTCCATCATTCATCAATTTCCAGGTTTCTTTCGTAGTGTTGACATTCACCCATTTAAGTTTACTTTCCTTTATTTTTGATTTGGAAAGCACAGCATCCATATTGGTTGATGTACCAAACTCAAACAAAGTTTCCTGAGAGTAGGATAGGTAGCTGCTAATTAGCAGAATACTAAGGAACGTCAGTCCTTTTTTAAATGGGTTATTCATATTTTATTCTATTTAGTTCTAAAATCATTTTATTTTTTTTTGCTTTTGGTTTCAACCCCGCAAAGAGGCAAATATTTATAGATTATATTGCCTTCGATTTCTAGCTTTGCGTCTTAGCGACTTTGCGAGACCATTTAAAAAATATCATCATTGCTTGCTATAAAATTTGCATGATATATTTTGGTCTTTATAAAAAAGATCATCTCTCGCAAAGACGCAGATTCTTATAAATTATTGACAATTCGAGTTATTCCATTCTTAATAAAAGTCTCGTTGAAATTAATTAATAATCCAAGCTTGATCCCTGTCACTTTTAAATAAGTCAGCAATTGCTTAGGATGAACTGGCGCAATTGTTTCGACTGATTTCAATTCAACAATGACTTTGCTCTAAACAATTAAATCTGCTCTAAACCCAATATCCATTTTCAAATTGTCCCAAATTAATGGAATAATCTGTTGTCTTTCAAGATGCAATCCCTGTTTGCGTAGCTCGTAATACATTATTTCTTCGTACACTGATTCGAGCAAACCTGGTCCAAGGGTATAATGAACATGGTAAGCTGTGTCCACAATTATATGCGATATTTCGTTTTCTGTCATTCGCTCTGCGTCTTTGCGTCTTTGCGAGATAACTTTAAATTACCTTCGTCACTCCGGGTATTGCAGGTGGTGGAACTTCCCACTTCAAATCCCAGTCGTATTTGTGAAAATCAGGGCCCAGAACCTGATTAGAATTCATTGCCTGTTCCCAGGTTATGGACTGCCCACTGTAAGCCACCATCCTGCCCAAAATTCCCAACATGGTGCTATTAGCCATCATTTCCCCATCGTTCATGGGCTTACCGGCTCTGATGGATGCAAATAGCTCATTATGCTGAGTCTGGTACATATCTTTCTTTTCGCCCTGATATTCCCAATTATTTTTCCCGCTGATCTTATGCACATTGCCCTGATAAAAAGCTGTGCCCTCAGAGCCTATGATTTCTACCGAATTTTTGGATGCACATCCATCCTGCTGCCTGCAGAAATTATAGCCCTTAACACCATTGGCAAAATCAAATTCTATCGCAAAATGATCATAGATATTACCGAATTTTGCGTCGACTCTCGACTGTCTTCCTCCGGTTCCAAAAGCTCTGACAGGCATCTGACTTCCAATTGCCCAGGTCATCATATCCAGATTATGCACCACCATTTCTACAATAAAATCTCCTGAAAGCCAGTCGTAATAATACCAGTTACGCATCTGATATTCCATATCAGTCCATTCGGGTTTACGCTCGAAATTCCATAGTCCGCCGCCATTACGAGTCGAATTGACCATCTTTACCTCACCGATCTCCCCATTCTGCACCCTTCCAAACAATTCCCTTTTGGGCAGATCATAACGAAAAGTAAATCCTGAGACTAATGACAAGCCTTTCTCTTTCGCTTTCTTTGCTGCAGCCAGCACTTTTCTTACTCCCGGAGCATCCACAGCAACAGGTTTTTCACAGAAAATATGTTTGCCGGCATTTACCGCGGCAGTTAATTGTTCAGGTCTGAATGCTGGAGGTGTAGTCAACAGCACAACATCAACCCCAGAATCAATCAGTCGCTGATAGGCATCAAAACCTACAAATCTGTTCTCTTTTGGAACCTGTACTTTATCGGGGACTGCCTTTAGCAAGATGTCATAAGATTGATCCAGACGATCCTGAAATACATCTGCCATAGCAGTCAATATTACGTTAGGATCTGCTTTTAATGCCTGACTGGCAGCACCAGTTCCTCTTCCTCCACACCCAATCAACCCAACTTTTAAAACATCATTGCCCTTGGATAATCCTTGCAATGGAAATGCCAAATTAAGGCCGATCGAACTACCAATAACGACTGCTCCTGTTGATTTAATGAAGGATCTGCGATCTGTTTTTACAGACTTTGCCATATCTTACCTGTTGATTTTTATAGTTTTTATAGTAAATTACATCAGTCGATTCCACCCGTTAAATCAGCCTTTTTGAGCCAATGCTGATACAAACAAGCGAGAAATTATCTGCATTAAAACAATTGCATCTATTTTAACACAGTTCTAAAATATTTTACACTTGCAGTTACATCCGGAACATTGTTATACCAGTTATGCTCATATTCAACTGACAATAGACCCTTAAAACGCTGCCGCTTTAACTCCTTGATTACTCCGTCGATATTTGAAACACCCGTTCCCCAATGAACATCATGTGCCTCTTTTTTATTTTTTTCATTTAAATCTTTTACATGTAACTGGATAACATGACCTTCTAATTTTTTCAGAGATTCGACCGGATCAAGGCCTGAACGCACCCAATGACCAATATCAGCACAAGAACCAATACGTTTACTTTGTCCTTTAATTGCTGCACTAACAATGTCAGGATTCCAGTAAGGTGATGGCTGTGGATGATTGTGAATGGCCAGATTAATTTTGAACTGATCACACAACTTTGATATTAAGGGAATATATTTTACATCAGGCTCAGAAGTAAAGTTTTCCAAACCCATGGCTTTACCAAACTCGAATAGCTGTAACCAATCTTCATCGCTTTTAGCATTAACTACGCCATAGGAAACCATTTTAATTCCTTTTTCCTTCAATCTCTGTAAAATTTTAGTCCTTTTTGCAGCATCCATATGGTAATCCATTTTACCTTCAATACCTCCGCCAATGGTCTGACCTGGATAAGCTTCTACATATTTTAAACCACAACTATCAATTTTATCGATGGCCTCAAAAAATGTAAAGCGGTTAAAGGTATAGGCTTGTGCACCCAGTTTCCAGCCTAATTTAGCTTCGGGATTTTGTGCAAATGAACTATTTACAACACCATAAAGGCATATATTAAGTACCAAAAAAAATATCAACTTACTTTTCATTAGCGAATAATTTGTTTAAAATGTGAACGATATGAATGAATTAAAATATTAAAACAGCAAAAAATCTCTGCCATAAACTGTTTGATCACTTATATCCTTGATCATAACAGCCTAAAAATGCCCTATTCCATACACGAAATTTAATTTGAGCTCTATTTGTGAAGGTAGTAAAAAAATTATTATAACTAATTTCCTACCTGCGAGTTAAATCCGGACATGGATATTTAATTTTATCTAGAAAAGGCTTACTAATCAGATTATTTCCCGGCAATGGCAATTTCCCTGATCGCATGTACAAATTTATCAAGATCAGACAAGCGGGTATAAACATGAGGAGTGATCCGCACACAACTCACATTATCATACTCAATTGCTACCGTGTGAATTTTATACTTCGCAAATAATATTCCATCAAGTTCTCTTGGCGTAATTCCATCAATACTTACCCCACAAATTGCACATGAGTAGGCCGACTTAAGGGATGTTTTGATCTTCACTTTGGGAACATTTATAACCTGCTCTGCCCAATAATTTTTCAGATATCTTACACGTTCTTCTTTGCGCTTTTTCCCTATGGCTAAATGAAAA
>CAMBFY010000079.1 GCA_945865415.1 Sphingobacterium thalpophilum | reverse complement strand
ATGGAAACTCCATCGGACGGATTAACCAGAAAATAAAGTTTACAATAAACAACCGCGACTTATTTGTGTCTGAACCAGCAATCGTTACGGTTTTTTTCATACTCTTTAAAAACCGTATTTACTGGTGCACCATGGATTAGTTGCTGGTTGAACACAGTTCGAGCTAAATAATTGAATGCACCCATGTCGCCGGTGTATGCAGTTTTGTTATCGCAATTAGCATGCTGATGAATCGCACAAAGTTGTTTTAAAAAATCAAAAAATAGGGAAGCAGTACCTCCAATAATTCCACAATTGAGTAAGGTCTCATTTCCAAAAGTGCTTTCATAAGCTGCATAATCGGCTATGTTTTTCCGTAAATTTTCAGCGTGAGCAATCATCCAATCGTTATGCAATATTTTGGGTTCGTCGCCACAAAAAAGAGCAGTCGGATTTTCATAAAAAAATGGATCTATAAATGGGTTATTTACAAGCACAACATCGGTAATATCGGTAATAAAAATTCCGTTGATTTGTTGAATATGCTGTTGTAAAAAATCCCTGTAAACAAAATAACGAAATACATTGGGATTGAATTGGGGATTATAATCGATTTTAATGAACGAAACGTTTTTATTTTCAAATGATTTACACGTTTTTTGCGAAAAATTGTTGTGAAAAATTAGACCTTGTAAATTCGCTGCTGTAATAGATTCCTTCCAATCCTTAACCAGTTCGTACGAGTCGGCGGCGAGTGTAGTGTTGCGGTTCACGTCGTGCACACCAGTAATGTGACAGGCCATGATTAAATTTGTGTCGGGGGAGAAAAAATGACTATCAACAGCCATAATTAACTGTTGATCAAATTATTTTTTTTGATTGTTGCACAAATACTATTCGGAATATTTCGGTGATAAACATAGGTACGCAAGTCTAACTTTTTTACAGAAAACATTTCAGTAGCTCGTTCATAAAAATCGGCATCAGCAGCGAAGCCTGTTTTAAAATCAAGGCTATTAAATACTTTTTTTCGTCCGAAAAGAGTTCCAAATAAGGTAACTTCATCTAAGTGAATGAGTTTAGTTAGGTCGTTTTTATCGGGAACATAGTAATCGCTATCATCATCAACTATTGCGTCTGAGGTTGAGCAAATTAAGTCGAGCTCATTTATTTCCAGTAAACAACTGCTCAAATGATTGGGTTTATATTCATCGTCACTATCAATAATTGCAATATATTCTCCCAAACTATATAAAACGCCACGATTGATTGATTCTGATTGTCCGCGATTGCTGTGCCGAATATAGCTGATCTTGTCATCGTTTTTTTCTATGTAGGCCATCAACGCTTCCCTGTCATTTTCCTTGCTGCCATCGTCAATAACAATTAGCTCAAAATCTTGAAAATCCTGTTTTAAAACTGAGTCAATAGCTCTTTTTGTGTACGAATAATTGGTATTATAAACCGTCATTAATACCGATACTTTCACTGGATTTAGCATATTTTCATCGCAGATGTAATTTTGCGCAAATATAAACTTTTTCTTTTTACAAACTCAACGGACAGTGTGGGAACGAGGCTGAAGACTTTTAGTCCATTTACAAATCCGTAGAGCGCTGTGCTAAACTGTACAATAGCTAAATTCTGTTGTACTGTAAAATCCATTTTGGTTATCGGTGGAACCACAACAGACAGTAGAAAATTCGTAGGTCTATTCCTCTTTCTCCCAAATTCTATAAAATTTCAAAGAATTAGATAAAATATATCAAGATTTTATCCTAATCTTTGTATCGCAACTAAATGAAAAAGCTTTTCATTACCGTTTTAGCTATATTCTACCTGAGTGTTTCATCCGGGGCAACTGTCCATTTTCATTATTGTATGGGCGAGCTGATTGAATGGGGGCTTTCAGATAACGATTTCGCAAAAGAAAATGACTGCAGTAACTGCGGCATGAAAAAAGGTCTTTCTGAGGACTGCTGTAAGGATCAAAAGCAAGAATATAAACTAAAGGAATCTCAAAAAGCGCCATTAAATACTATTCAACCTGTTGTTTTTGCTTTGGCACCAGTCAATTATTCTGACTTTAACCAAATCTTACCAAGCACTCCTGCGAATCTGATCCCAGAGCGCATTGCTCCTTCTCGAACTCCGAAAACAGCTGTTTTCATTCGAAACTGTAATTACCGTATCTGATTTTAATCTTCACATTGTCTGAAATCCTTTCGGGCTGATTTCGTGTGCTTGTTATTCTGATAGACTTATTAGACTATAATTCATTCGATCAATAATCGCATCTATTCATTTAATTATTAACAATAAATATTATCGTCATGAGAAAATTATTTTATTCAATCGCAATTTTGGTTCTTTTATCTAGCGCTGCATGCAATAGTTCAGAAAAACCTGCGAAAGCAAAAACCGATTCATTATCTACTCAAACTGCAGGAGTAGGATATACCTGTCCGATGCACGCTGAAATAACAAGCGATAAGCCGGGTACCTGTTCAATCTGCAAAATGGATCTTGTTAAAGATTCGGATATGGATTCAGATAATATGATGACTGATAGCAGTAGTCTGGATCGCAAGCACTAACTGCTATGGTTGAAAAGATTATTTCCTTTTCTTTAAGGAACCGTTTTATTGTCTTGCTTTTTGCTGCAGGATTTTTTGGATGGGGATTGTATTCAGTAAAAACAAGTAAGATTGATGCCATTCCGGATCTATCCGAAAATCAGGTTATTGTGTTTACTGAATGGACGGGTCGTAGTCCGCAGATCATAGAAGATCAGGTCACTTACCCCTTGGTTACCAACCTTCAGGGATTACCAAAAGTGAACTATGTACGTGCCAATTCCATGTTCGGAATGAGTTTTATCTATATCATTTTTGAAGATGATGTGGATGTTTACTGGGCGCGTTCAAGAGTTTTGGAACGACTGAATTCAATTGGAAATGTTTTACCGGAAGGTGTTAGTCCGATTCTTGGCCCTGATGGAACAGGTGTTGGCCATGTGCTATGGTATACATTGGAAGCACCTGAAATGGATTTGGGAGAACAACGGGCAGTACAAGACTGGTACATCAAATTTGCTCTGCAGAATGTTGCAGGGGTGAGTGAGATCGCATCGTTTGGGGGTTTCCAAAAGCAGTATCAGATCAGTATTGATCCTAATCGTCTGTCTTATTATAAGCTTGGAATTCAGGATGTGATGCGTGCGGTCAGGAGCAATAATAATGAGGCAGGTGGTAGAAAGTTTGAAATGAGTGGCATTGGCTATATCATTAAAACAAGTGGTTATCTTAAGTCCATTGAGGAGATTGAGAATTTACCGATAAGGACTCAAAATTCTATTCCTGTGAAGATCAAGGATATCGCCACCGTTCAAATGGCCGGTGAAAGTCGCTTAGGCATCTTTGATTATAATGGTGAAGGCGAAGTTGTTGGTGGTATTGTAGTGTTACGCTATGGTGAGAATGCTGATGAGGTGATTCGCAAGGTGAAAACTAAAATGACCGAAGTGGCAAAGGGCTTACCTCAGGGTATGAAGTTCAATATTGTATATGATCGGGGTGAATTGATTGCCGAATCAATATCCTCCATTAAAACTACTCTGATTGAAGAAATGATCGTGGTATCCCTGATCGTAATTATTTTCCTGTTTCATTGGAGAAGTGCTATCAGCATCATCATCCAGATTCCGATTACCATAGCAGCGAGTTTTATTTTACTGAATGCATTTGATATTTCCTCGAACATCATGTCATTAACTGGTATCGCATTGGCGATTGGTGTGATTGTGGATAACGGAATAATCATGACAGAGAATTCGTACAAAAATCTTGCTGTAAGGCAGGCAGAATTAAATGAACAAAGAACTGGAGGAAATGCAGATGTGGAATAAATCAAAAGCAAATAAGCAAGATGATTATGTTAAACTTTCTTCCAAAGAAAGATTGAGCATCATTGAAAAGGCCTGTCAACAAGTGTCAAGAGGGGTATTTTATTCAACCATTATCATTATCACTTCTTTTCTGCCGGTATTTTTACTTACGGGACAGGAAGGTAAATTATTTCATCCTTTGGCTTATACGAAAACATTTATATTGCTGATTGATGCGGTTTTGGTACTTACACTGGCTCCAGTTATCATTTCATTTTTCATGAAAGGGCGTTTTCGTCAGGAGCATGAGAACCCAATCAACAGAGGATTGGAAAAAGTATACCTCCCTTTAATTCGTGCATGTATCACTAACAGAAAAACTACGATTGGAGTAAATATAATGGCACTGCTTATCTCAATACCGATGCTGATGAGTATGGGGCGTGAATTTATGCCGCCATTGGATGAACAGTCAATTTTGTTTATGCCGGTTACTTTGCCTGATGTTTCCAATACAGAGATTAAGCGAATTCTGCAGGTTCAGGATAAGATTATCAAGTCTGTGCCGGAGGTAGACCATGTTTTAGGTAAGGCTGGACGCGCAAGTTCAGCGACTGATAATTCGCCAATCAGTATGATCGAAACAATTATTTCACTCAAACCTAAGAGCGAGTGGAGGCCGGGAATCAGCAAAAAGGATATTATTGAAGAGCTTGACACCAAATTGCAAATACCAGGGGTGGTAAACGGCTGGACGCAACCGATCATTAACCGAATTAATATGCTTTCAACCGGTATCCGCACAGATGTGGGTGTTAAGGTTTATGGTCAGGATCTAAAACAAATCAGTCATATTTCTGAGGAGGTGCATACCCTGCTCAAGAATATTGAAGGAGTGAAAGACCTGTATGTAGAGCCGGTTAGCGGTGGTAAATATCTGGAAATTGAGATCCGGCGTGATCAGTTGGAGCGTTACGGATTAACTGTGGACGATGTGAATGCTACTGTTGAATCGGCGATTGGGGGTGCACCCTTTGCTTCTACAGTTGAAGGCAGACAAAGGTTTAGTATTCACTTGCGCTTGGGTCAGGAATTCCGGAACAGTATCGATCGTTTAAAGCGAATCCCGCTTAATTCACCTGAAGCTGGAACTATACCATTATCATCTGTAACAACGATCCGTTTTGTAGATGGTCCGCCCATGATTAGTTCTGAAAATGCAATTCTGCGTGGTGCGGTAATGTTCAATGTGAGAGATCGGGATCTTGGTAATACCATTCAGGAGGCAATTGATAAGTTGAATAAGGATCTGAAGCTGCCCAATGGATATTTTGTAGAATGGAGTGGTCAGTACGAAAACTTAATCCGGGGACAGAAAACCTTGATTTATGTTCTGCCGGTAGTAATCTTTATTATCTTTCTGGCTTTATATCTTGCTTTTAAATCGCTTAGAGAGGCATTTTTAAGTCTCGTGACCATACCTTTCGCCCTTATTGGGGGTGCTTTCCTGGTTTACTTCTGGGGAGTTAACCTTTCCGTCGCAGTGGCGGTTGGCTTTATTGCCTTGTTCGGAATTGCCGTTGAAACAGGTGTTGTAATGGTCATCTATTTAAATGATGCAATGAGACAATTGGTTGCTTTGAAAGGTAATTCAAGTGAAACGATTACAAAGGAAGATTTGAGAGAGTATGTGATCAATGGTGCTGCCAAACGTTTGCGACCAAAGATCATGACGGTCTGTGTGGCATTATTTGGACTGATACCAGTTTTATGGTCAGGTGGGGTTGGAAGCGACGTGATGCAGCCAATTGTTCTGCCTATGATTGGGGGAGTACTTACTTCATCCACCCATATTTTACTGGTTACGCCGCTCATCTTTTTGATGACTAAAGAATATGAGTTGAAAAAATTTGGAAAACTGGAGGTACACGATGTTCAGCATTAAGAAAATTAGTTTATTGTTTGTATTCATGAGTTCTTTTTCTGTCTACGGACAACAAATTATGAACCTGGAGCAAATATTAACAGAGATTAGCGCAAATAATCCCTCACTTAAAGGTTATGCTAGCCGGATTCAAAGCAAAGATGCAAAGGTAGATGGTGCTGGATCCTGGATGGCACCGATGATAGGAGCAGGAACTTTTATGAGTCCTTACCCTGCACAGGGAATGATTGCTGATTCTGACCGCGGGGCATTTATGATTTCTGCCGAGCAGGATATTCCCAATCCCGCAAAGATCAAGGCTAAAAAGGAATACCTTAAAACTCAGTCGCAAACCTATGAGTTGGGAAGAAATGAGCGTTTTAATCAGTTAAGAGCCATAGCGAAGTATTTGTACTTCGGACTATTGGTTGCTCAAAAGCGAATCAAATTTCAAAATGAGAATCAGCAAATTATGCAGACGATGAAAAAGCTTGCAGAGATTCGTTATCCATTTAATCAGGGAGCGTTGAATCAGGTTTTTAAAGCTGAGGGCAGGGTCTATGAATCAGAAAATATGATACTGATGACTGAGGCAGAGATTCGTTCTAAAAAGATTGCTTTGAATGCATTAATGAATAGGTCTGCAACAACTGAATTTGAAATAGAAACCGAACATCGGGTTAATTTTAGTCCGAAGGCAGATCTCGACACTGCGTATCTGGCAGGTACTCGAAGTGATATTTTACACATGGAGCATGATATTCATGCATTGGAAAAAAATATTGATCTGATGCGGCAGGAGTCAAAGCCTGATTTTAAAATCCGTTTTGATCATATGTCTAATTATTCTTCCTTGATGCCCCGGCAGTTTACCCTGATGGGAATGCTTTCTATCCCGATCGCTCCCTGGTCTTCGAAGATGTATAAGTCAGAGATTAAATCCATGAATTTTGAGCGTGAAGCAATGCGGCAGGAAAAATCGGCCATGCTTACCGAGATTTTAGGGATGAGCAAGTCCATGGAAAATGATCTGAATAATATGCAACAGCAATTAACTAATTATGAGACCAAGATTTTACCAACATTACAGAAATATCTACAGGTTTCAATTTTAGCCTATCAGGAAAACAAAACAGATTTGAATACGGTGATTGATGGTTGGGAATCAATTAATATGTCGCAAATGAATTATTTGGATCAGTTACAGAATTATTATCAAATGATTGTGGAGTATGAAAAGAATATTGAACAATAGAATTGTAATATGTTTGATTATCGGATTATTCCTTTATGGCTGTAATTCCGATACAAATGCCAGTTCCGATGCTCAGCAGCAGAGCTATACCTGTCCGATGCACCCGCAGATCATTAAGGATGCACCTGGTACCTGTCCAATCTGTAAAATGGATTTGGTTTCTATGCATGCTGTAGATAAGCATGGAGCTTCGGATACAAGTTTAAATTCCTTGGTAAAACCAGGCAATGAGCTGGTTATTTCCGGAATCAAAACAATTCGGGTAGTTAAAGGGTTTAAAAAATATGAAATTATCCACAAAGGAATAATCAACTACAATACCAACAACTGGAGATCGGTATCTTCAAGGGTAAGTGGCCGCATTGAAAAGCTGTTTGTAAAATACAATTATGAGCCGGTTAGCAAGGGACAAAAGATTCTGGAAATTTACAGTCCCGATCTTACTAATGCACAGCAGGAATTGTTATTTCTTAAAAACAATAATGAAACTTTACTTCTTGAATCTGCAAAGAAGAAATTAGTCCTTCTTGGATTAAACATGACTCAAATAAACAGGATTCTGAATACCGGAAGATTAGAGGATCGAATTGCTGTTTTTAGTCCTTATTCGGGCTATGTATCTGAATTGGGATTGAATGGTACAGGAGCTTCAGCTAAGCTAAGTCAGCCTGGTGGAACGAGAATTAGCTCTGGAAATACAGGGGGAATGAGTGCAATGGATGTTTCTAATTCACCGGCAATAATTCCTGAAATTCCGGCTATGTCATCAGGAGTGGCTTTACAAATCAGGGAGGGCCAATATATAAATACGGGTCAGAAGTTATTTGATCTGATCAGTACTGATCAGGTTTGGGCTGAGTTTTTTGCTCGCCCTGATCAGCTACAGGACCTTAGTCAGGGTAAAAAAGTTTTGGTACAATCCATTGATCGTTCAAGTCAGCGTTCAGAAGTTGCAGTAAGTCTTATTCAGCCTTATTTCAAAGACGGAATTAATTATTCCCTCATCAGAGCTAATTTGCCAAATGGAAATAAGATCTGGAAGGTGGGTCAGTTGATATCAGTAAGCAGACAGACTTCAGTTGAAGGTCACTGGCTTCCGGCCACAGCCCTGGTTCAGGTCGGAACGCAATATGTGGTATTTGTTAAGAAGGATGATGGATTTGAGCCGGTTTTTGTAAAGTTAAAACATCGGGCGGATCAGTGGATAGATGTTGGGGATAGCCTGGAAACTGATTCTGATTTGGCCCTTAATGCCTGGTTTCTGGTGGATAGTGAAAGTTTCATAAAAGTAAAGCGATTCGAATGAAAACGAAATTAATTATTGGGCTAATCATTTTTTATACAGGATTCATATTTAACGCTTGTACGGATGGGCATGAAGATCATGCCGAAATAGTTAAGTATACCTGCCCAATGCATCCTCAAATAATAAAAGATGGGCCGGGCACCTGTCCGATTTGCAAGATGGATCTCGTACCATTAAATTCAGGACGGGGTAAAAATGAGTTATCATTAAGTGACAGTCAGATTCAATTGGCTAATATTCGAACCATGGCTATCAATCGGACTGACTTCAGTGCTTCTAAAATATTGAATGGACGATTAGTTGTAAATCCTGAGCTTACAGAAGTTATTTCAAGCCGCTTTACTGGCAGAATTGAGAAGTTGTTTGTGAAAGAAATGGGTAGGTCAGTTAAAAAGGGCCAGCCAATTTTTCAGGTTTACAGTGAGCAGCTTCAGACCTTACAGCAGGATTTTTTATTGCAGCTTAAACAAGTTGCAGCATTTCCTGATGAAAAGATCTATCAATCAATGAAGGAGGCAGCCAAAAATAAACTTCGCTTGATTGGCTTTTCTGAAGCTCAGATCAAAGCCTTGGGTACAGCAGGAAAGGCATCCCCACTACACAAGGTGTATTCTTCAGAATCCGGTGTTTTGACTGAGCTTAGCGTTTCGGAAGGTCAATATATCACGGAAGGCAGTCAGATTTTAAAACTTGAAAATTTTTCACAGCTCTGGCTTGAAATGGATGTCTACCCAAATGAATTGGAAAGTATCCGTTTGGGTACAAAGGTTCAAGTTTTAATCCATGGTATTAGCGAAAAGGAACAGACCCTGATCATAGACTTTATTTCGCCTCAGATGGATCCATCCTCACAAATTCTCAAAGTTAGGGCCCAGATTTATAATCCTGGAAACTTACAGGCAGGAATGCAGGCTACGGTATTTTTGCCAATTGCTGAAATCTCTAATGCAATGAGTTTGCCATTGGATGCGGTGGTTCGCGATGAGAAAGGTGCGCATGTATGGATCAAAACAGCAAAGAATACCTTTTCTCCGAGGATGGTAAGAACCGGCGAGGAGGATGCTGATCGGATTATTATCCTTTCAGGTCTTGAAAATGTGAAGGAGGTAGTAGTAAGTGGTTCGTATTTGCTGTCAAGTGAATTTATTCTGAAAAGAGGTTCAGATACAATGATGGGAAATTAACGAGAAAAATTTTTAAAGATTAAAGTGATTCTCACAAAATTTCAAGAACCGGCTATATTGAAGCGATTTCTTGCTGGAAATACCCCGTAGGAAAGGACTGAACTAAGCTATAACACGCAGGTATTGCTTTCTAAAATTTAATTACAGGGCTCTAAAGCCTTATCTGTATCATTATAAGCCTATATCTCAACCTTAATTTATCGAACTCAAGTCAGTTTATCTATCTACGTAATTTATCAAACAGAATTTGAGCTGTTTTTAGGTTTTGCCTTTGTTTTCTGGTGAGACCAATACTTTAATCGTATCAAATTCTATTCATTAATTATATGGACTTTTTTGCAGTTGTAACTTGAACGCTTTTTTTGTAACCAATTAAACCAAACTTTTCGATGAGCGAATAATATAAACTCAGTGAATTGTTCGAACATATTAATTCTTTACCTTAGAAATGGATCTGCCCATTTTTTGTCGGTATAGACATTTGTTCCTGCCAATGTTTCAAGAAACGCTACCACTGCAGTTATTTCATTTTCTGTGAGATTCAATTTTTGGCCAATTCCATTTGGTGTGAGTCGGGGATCAATATTTAGATTTTGACCAGGACCAAGATTAATCGAATTATAATGATTCAAAACTGCTCTTAAAGAACCGATTGCTCCTGTATGCATCATTGGGCTATTAACTCTTCTGTCTGTTTTGGTCAGGTCGCGTAAGGTTGGCGATCTGGTATTAGTCAAATCCCTGCCGGTACCACTAGCTTGTCCAATAATGCCATTATTTCTGCTGTTTGGGTCAATATCAAATTCTGGTGCATTATGACAGGCATTACATCCAATTCCACCTCCAATTCTACTTGAATTTGAATCAAAAACGGGAG
>CAMBFY010000078.1 GCA_945865415.1 Sphingobacterium thalpophilum | reverse complement strand
GAAATAAATAAGAAGGATGATATTGATTTCAGTAGAGATACCATAAACCTTTTCAACAAGCCTGTTTCAATTGAAGCAGTAAAACCTTCTACTAACTCTATCCTAAGTATTTACGGAACAGAGTTTTTTAATCAGAGCTCTATTAAATTCGATCCTGATTTTAATATTGCAACCCCAAAAGGCTACGTTTTGGGCCCTGGCGATGAACTAATCATCCTTCTTACAGGTCTTAATGAAAGCAGTGTGCGTTCAAAAATAAGTCCGGAAGGTAACCTCCAAATCCCCTATGCCGGAATTGTTTATATAAGCGGTTTCACAATTGAACAAGCCACAGCAACGATCAGGAATAAAATGGCTAAGGCATATCCAGCACTCAATAGCGGTCAAAGCCAATTAAATGTTAACCTTGGAACTACCAGAACCATCAAGATTACTCTAGTCGGAGAAGTAAAAACACCAGGTTCATATACCCTATCATCTCTTACAACATTTTTCAATGCCCTGTATCTTTCTGGGGGACCTTCTGTAAATGGATCATTAAGAAATATTGAATTGATCCGTAATAATAAGATCCACAAAAAAGTCGATTTCTATACCTTCCTGCAAAAAGGTCTGATGTATGGAAATATCCGACTTGAAGATCAGGATGTAATTAATTTCCCCGTGTATCAAAAAAGAGTTGGTATTTATGGAGAAGTTAAAAGGCCGGCTATTTATGAACTAAAACAAGAAGAAACTTTGGATGACCTGATCAGATATGCAGGTGCTTATACTGATATTGCCTATCGTTCTGTTGCAAAAATTGACCAAATCACTGAACTTGAACGTGAGGTTAAAGATGTTCCGGCAAGTTTGTTTAGTAATTTTGTTCCACAGAATGGTGACAAAGTTGAAATTGGATCCATACAAAATAAATATGCAAACCGTGTCATTCTGGAAGGAGCAGTGAACCGTCCGGGAGTTTATGAGTTAAGTTCCGGATTAAGTTTGTCACAGTTGCTATTAAAAGCAGATGGATTGAAACCAGAAGCATATTTAGAGCGCGCTTATATTAAACGTACCCTGCCAAATCTGGAAAAAGAGTTTATTTCATTCGATCCTAAAACCATTATTAACGGCAAGTCAGATATTCCTTTACTCAAAGAAGATTCCATAATGATCCAGAATCGTTCGGAATTTATTACAAATCAATATGTCACTATCAACGGAAACATTAAAAATCCGGGTACCATTCTTTATCGAAAAGGATTAAAACTCACTGATGTAATTGCAATTTCCGGTGGATTAACTGAGCAGGCTGCAGGTCATAATATCGAAATTTCAAGGATTATCAAAAACAAATCAGATAGTGTAGCCAATCAACTTGTTGAGACTTTTACTATTAATCTTAACAATGCCGGACAAAGTACTCAGGATATTGAACTTCAGCCACTCGATTATATTAATGTACCAAGACTCGTTAATTTCAGACCGCTTGGTAATATTTTTGTAAATGGAGAAGTATTATTCCCGGGTGAATATGCCGTTCAAAAAAGAGATGAAACTGCACTTGACTTCATTCAAAGAGCAGGTGGTTTAAGTCCATACGGATCATTAGAAAGTGCTCAGATCTATAGAAATAGAATTCGAGTTGACCTCGACCTTACCCAAAGCACGATAGATCCGATCAGTAAAAAAAGTATGATTCTACTACCTGGGGATAGTATTTATATCCCAAGAATCATCTCATTTGTGCAGGTCTCTGGGGCAGTAAATAATCCGCAATATGTCAGTTACCAAGGTCGAAGATTTAAATATTATCTTAATTCTGCAGGAGGTGTGCTTGAAGATGCACGTCTCAAAGGAGCTTACGTACAATATCCAAATGGCTTGAATAAACCTGTGCGTGAATTGCTTTTTTTCAGGAGCTACCCTTCAGTTAAACCAGGAAGTACTATTACTGTACCAAAAAAGAATCCTGACAGCAGACTGAGATTAGGATTTGCAGAAATATCAGGAATTACCTCTGCTGTAACAGCCCTTATTGGTTTAATTGCCATTTTAACCAGATAATATGAAGCAGGACAATTATCCCTACGAACCAGAGTTCTCATTCAGGCAGACACTTGAAAGCCAATGGGAGAATATCCTCTATTTATGGAGTAAAAAGTTTCATCTGATTGTTTTTGGAATTATCGGTGCAAGCTTTGGAATTCTATATGCATGGCTAAAACCTATTACTTATACTTCAAGACTGACTTTTGTTGTAGAAGAATCCAAGGCAGGAGGAGGTTCTCTGCTTTCAGGGTTAGCAGGCCAGTTTGGGTTTGATTTAGGAGGATTATCCGGTACAGGAGGTGTACTTGCGGGCGATAATGTACAGCAATTATTGCGCAGCCAGAAGATGATAAAAAACACATTACTGACCCCTTTTGACAATTCTAATACTGTTTCAATTGCCGATGAGTACGCAAGAACCTCAAAATTAAGCGAAACCTGGGACAAAAAATACAATGATGGCAAGGCGATCCGTTTTCCTTTAGATTCGGGTACATATACCAGACTTCAAGATAGTTTGCTGCAAGTAATTATTCAAAGAATAAGTGAAAAAGAACTTGGTGTAGGAAAGCCGGATAAAAAATTGAGCTTTTTTGAAGCAACAGTTACAATGCATAATGAGGTTCTGGCCCAATTATTTACCACCCGCCTTATTGATCAGGCAACTCGATTTTATATTGATACTAAAACTAAAAGACAACGTAATAATGTAAACAGACTGCAAACCAGGGCTGATAGTATTGGATTACTTCTAAATCAAAGGACTTATTCTGCATCGCAGGCAAATAATATTATGCTGGATGTAAATCCAGCATACCCTACAGCAAATGTTGGTGTTGAGTTGAAACAAAGGGATAAACTGGTGTTGCAAACTATTTATGCTGAAATCGTAAAAAACCTGGAAATCAGCAGAACAATGCTAATTCAGGAAACTCCTACCTTTCAGGTTGTTGACGAACCGGAATTGCCGCTAAAAAAGAACCGTACAGGTTACCTGATCTCTATCATTTACGGCGGAGTGATTTCTGGAATTGCGGGAGCACTTTATTTGTTGTTAAGCAGGAAAAAGGTAGCAAATTGATACTCGATTACTATCAGGTCAATAATCTCCTATGGCCAAATAGACAACCCGATAGCTATCGGGTCGCTCATCGACAAATTCTACCCTATTTCGCGACTGACGAAATCTACTTTCCAATCGCCTATGTGATTTCGTAAGTCTTGGCTCATTTGCTAATTTGCAAATTCTCACATTTGCTCATTTACTATTTCCACTTCCCCCTAAAAAACATTCTAAGTGCAATTTTCTTATGTAACCAGGATTTACCTCTGAGATTTATGAATCGGACGAATAAATTCCTTTGTTCAGGACTTAACTTGTCCTGAAAGACAGTATAGAATTCAGACGCAAAGCGGATCTGATCTTCAAACAAATCATTCTTTTTAAAGGAGTGTAAAATTTCATAAAGAAGCCGTTTTAACCTTCGTTTCTTTTTAAAATCTCCAACTTCTGTCGCATTGTTTGCGTGGCTACGGTAATAGACCTGAGGCTCGGGCAGAATATCTGCCTTTCCAAATGTATATGCGATCATCGAAATCCAGGTATCATGATTCAAAGCTCCTTCATTAGGAATGGTATGAAAATAGGAACGCATTATCGGGTTCATCAACATAGTACATCCATTAACAAAACAACCAAAAAACAAAGTTTCAAGACAATAAGTATATCCTCCCTGGCCCAATTCAGCTCTGAATGAAGGATTGATCAGATTTTTATCCTGATCAACCAAAATAAGATCTGAATAAACTATAGCCGGAAAATCATCCTCCTCGATTTTTTTCAGAGAGCTGGCCGCCAGACTTAACTTGGAAGGCAACCAGATATCATCCTGGTCGGATAAGGAAATATAATTTTCGGGGTTACAGAGAGAAACCGCTTTTTTGAAGTTTTCAATAAAACCCAGTCGCTTTTCATTTTTATAATACTTTAACAGGCCTTTACTTTGATAAATTTCAAGAATTGCAGAAGTATTATCGGTGGATTGATCATCGCAAACAATAATTTCAGCAGGTAATAAGGTTTGAGAAAGAATAGAATCCAATTGTTCTACAAGATATTTGCCGCCATTGTATGTGGCCATGGCAACTGATATTGAAGGGTAATCAGAATTACTGTGTTCAGGTTTAATCATTCTTCCAAAAAAGCCGGTATGCTATACTTTCAACAAGCCTACAAAATTAAGAAATTAAATCATGTCCTATTGTCTGAACTAGGATTTCCTTCCCTTTGGTTGGTGTTTTTGACCATTGGCTCTATATGAGCTTAGGGTACGGTGACAACAACAATCATAGGAAAAAACTCTATGAAAAAAATCAAAGTTCAGACAAAATACTGCCCATTAAATCATTAATTTTAAAACCAACCAACAGGCAGATATTAAATAGTAAACCCCTGCCATCCTTCATGAAACAAAAGCCCACATTTGTAACCATATTTTCAGATACTGAAAACTTTCATCTGGTTAAGGATGTTGGTCAGCTACCATACTTCATGTACAAAACAGAAGGGTATGATGCTGAGTTAATCAGCTATAAGAATAATGAAGAATACCCATACCTCAATAAAGAAGTTAAGGGATTAAAACTAAATTTCATCCCAAATAAAGGCAGGTTACTTTATTTTGAACTAGGAATCTTGTCATACTTATGGTCTTTTTCAAAATCAATCACGGTATTAAACCTGTTTCACTTCAAGAAAGATCATTTACTTTATTTGTTACTCTATAAAACCCTGAATCCAAAAGGAAAATCTTATATAAAACTGGATATGGATATCCTTTTTTTTAAAGATTACAACGCATTTCTGTACTCTAAATATTCGCTAAAGAACTACCTTTTGAAAGCCATAACAAAATGGATATTTCAGTTAACGGATGTTTTTTCAGTTGAAACTGAAGAAGCCAAATCATATCTATTAAGAATTTACCCGGAATTAGAGCAAAAATTAATTTGCTTACCCAATGGTGTAGACAATCTCTATCTGGAAGAAGAAATTAAACTAAAATCCTTGGAAGAAAAAGAAAATATTATCATTTCAGTCGGCAGAATAGGAACCCATCAAAAAAACACGGAACTGTTTTTGGAAGCATTAAAAGAAGTAGAATTAAACAGTTGGAAGGTCTATGTTTTGGGCCCGGTTGAAGAATCATTTCAAAAATATATTGACCAGTATTTTAAAAATTACCCTCATTTAATCGAAAAAATATTATTTATTGGTAATATCACCGACCGGAAAGAACTTTTTGAATGGTATAACAGGACCAAGATATTTTGTTTAACATCTCGTTTTGAAGGATTTCCGATAACTTTCCCTGAAGCTCTATACTTTGGGAATTACATTATTAGTACCCCAGTATCAGGTGCTGATTACACCATAAATAAAGGCGAGAGTGGCAGGGTGGTAAGAGCTGATATCAAGGAGTTTGCCGAAGCAATTAATGAATGTATTTCGGAAGGTTATTTGACAACAAGGAGATTTAAAAATACCCTGCAATTTTCTAGAACTCATTTTACCTGGCCTGGCATTGTTCAAAAACTGGGAAATAAACTAATGGAAAATGCGTAGACAATTACTGAAAGATTCAGCGATCTACCTAAGCGGAAGTATCATTGTTCAGCTACTTGGCTTTATAGGAATGATATTCTTAATGCGCTTTCTTCCAGTAGCTGAGTATGGAAAATATACCTATATCATTGAATTCATATCGATTTTTGCATTCTTTTCGGATGGGGGATTTACCCAACATATCATTAAAGAAAGCAGCCAAAATCCGCAATCAGTTGAAAAAATATATGCCAAAGCTCAATCGGCCCAATTGCTGATCAGTGGGTTGATGTTTGCTCTTATTGTAGGCATCAGCTACCCCACAAATTCGATACAAGACTTCTATTTTCTATCTATATTCGGCCTGAGTGTTGTAATTAGTTCATATTTCGCACCAATGTTGGCAATATTAATTGCATCGGGCAGAAAAGATCTGATCTTTTTTAAAGATGTTGTTCTGAGTGTAGCAAGGCTTCTATTTATCCTACTTGGGATCTACCTGAAAGCTCCATTCGATTACTTTATTTACCTTGGTTTTATTAGCTGTATTGTTCTGTTCCTACTTTTTCTTTATACACGATATCAGGAGAACTATAAATACATTACAAACTATGAATTAAATATACCTGAAAGTCTTTCCTTTATCAGGCATGGTTTCCTGTTCACCGTATTGATGGCAGCAAATGTAATCTATAACAAAATAGACATCATTATGTTAGAGAAAATGATCGGGAGTACAGAAGTCGGTTATTATTCAGGAGCTACAAAGTTTATTTATCCCTTTATGTTTATTTCAGGAGCATTTATGACAGCTATCTTTCCTAAACTGGCTAAGCATTCTGAAGAAAAAGCTAAATTCAAAGTTATACAGAATCTTGCCCTTTATTATCTTGGAGGGATTGGTATAATACTTAGCACTTCCCTTTACTTAGGGGCTGATTTGATCTTTCAATTATTTTTTGTGGATAAATACGACGCCTCCATACCTGTTTTTAAAATACTGGTCTGGTATCTCGCTATTGTATTTATTTACGGAACGATCAGCAATAGCCTGGTAGCAAAAAACAGAGTTAAATTTCTGGTTTACCTGAACCTGATCATGATAATCCTCAATGTAGTTCTAAATTTCTTGCTTATCCCTGATTATGGAGCAAAGGGAGCGGCCCTTGCCACTATTATTTGCGAAATACTGATTTTGTTATCAGCGATAATATATTGGAAAAGAATTGAGCCACGATAGCTTTAGCGGGTACGGAATATCCGTCATTTCGAACACACCCGGCAGTATTTATTTCTTTAAATCGGAATTTATAGTGTGGACAAATCTGTTGTTGTGAGCCTGCTCTTAATCATGAGATTTCTATTCGTGTTTAAAATATTTATAAGTACAATAATTGATGTCGCTCATCGAAATGACTGACCCATTTGCTCAGTAGCCAGCAGCTGACGAAATCGACTTTCAACTTGCCCAATTGATTTCATAAGACTTTATTTTATTGTCAACTATCAATTGATTAAAACCTATACATCACCCCCAACTTAACCTGATAGTTAAGCCTGTCCCAGCCGGTAATAAAATAGTCATCCGGACGGTTGTAGAGTACATATTGGTAGTTTAGCGAACGGATCATAGCCCCCTTGGCACTAAAAACCAGATTTTTATAATCCCAGTCTGCAGAAACCGCAGCACTCATATCCACATAATGTTTTCTAATATCAATAGGATCATTATAAACCTGATAATAGAAGTCATTATTATGAAGATAGCGCTCAACTTGAACACCTATTCTCTTCAAACCCTTAAACCAACTAATATCCAACGATTGTAGGTTACTTCCCGGACCAATACCTGCTCCCAATAGCTGACCCATGTGCGTATAGCCCTGCCTCACCACAGAACTTGTATACCAACCACCTCGTTCAGGAACAGAGGTTTGCTGCAACTGGGTAAATTCTAATGAAACCTGAAGGTATTGACCAGAGTGCCTCTTCAAAGGTGAAATTTTTCTAAGTCCAAACAAATAAGCTGCCGACTTGTCGGGTTCTCTTAAAAAGGTTGTGCGTTTACCCTGATGTCCATACTCTCCATATACCTCCGCGTTTGCCCCCTGCATAAGCCAACGAAAAAATACGCTGGAATACCTGTCTCTGATTGACGCTGCTTCCTTACTTTCTAATGGCAGCAATAAAGGTAGAAAATCTGACATTCGCTGACCTGCATCCTGCTTATACATCTGCGAGACCTGACTTGCACCGATAAATAAACCAGGAACACCTTTTGGATTATAGGTTAAAACAAATCCTGAAAGAAAACGCCAATCATCCCTTTTAGGTACGTAAAGCGATCGGCCTTCATAAACTCTATTCTCTTGTGGAGGTAGAATACCTGAATTCTCCAAGCGACCGGCGATCATTTGGGCTTCAAAAGATCCAATTGGTGTCTGAACAGGGCGACTAGTATTCAGGGTTATGTGCTTGAAGCCTGGTGCATTATTACTCATCAGCAAGGAATTCCTTCTCCCCGGACCCCACCAAAGATTCTCATTTGAAATTCCAATGGATATGGGATCGAAAGTCAATCGTACACTACTTTGCCCCAAAAACAATTTTGAATAAGGATCCTCTCCATATCGTTCTGTAATATCAGATACGTTAAAATAGTTATTATAATACCTCGCCCAGACTATATCATATTGCTCCGATGGAAAACGTTCGAACTCGGGATTGGCTGCATAAACATATTCAGGTCTTAATTGAAAGCTCAAAGGCCCGTATTTGAAGAATGCCCCAAAACTTACTTGAGTCTGATGACCAATTGCCGGAATCATAGTTCCATCATTCCAATCATAGGGAAGAATTGAATTGTACTGATGCTGTAAATTAATTGGCAATAACTGAAAATATACCTGATCTCCCAGGAGCTTAAAACGGCTATTAAACTTAAACAATCTGTTTCCAGCAGAAATGGTATCAATCCCTGAATTCAACTGATCTCCGGCATAGATTGGTCTGATCGTAAAAGAAATGAGTGAATCCTTAGTTCCCAATAATTGCTCTCTGCGATAAGAATCTTCAATGACAGGCATACCTGCAGGCAAGGACTGAGCAAAGCACAAGCTTGAAATAAGCAGAAATAAAGTAATTACAATGGCATTTTTCTGCATCATATCACTTGAATTCAATCGTTTTAACCACCATATTATCAATTGACCAGCTTTCATTACAATTTTTATTGACTGTATCCGGATCCTCAAGTTGGGCAAAGCAACCAATGTCCAAGGTGCTTTGAGTATGTTCAATCGTACGCAGTATTCTATACAAAGATGTACCTCCTTTAGAATCCTTCAACTTACAAGCTCCAGGCAAATCCGTTTTTATTGCATTACTATTGGGCTTATTTTTAAAAAAAATAAAACCACCATTAACGATGGAGGGCTGCAAAACCGGATAAGACTGAAAACAATTCGTACACGATCCATTCGCAATGGTTGCATAAATAGCACTCCAACCATCAATATTCATAATCCAGATATCTGGACCCACGGGCTTTGCGGCATTCCCATCCCAGGTATCATGTATATACAGGTCAAAACTAATCTGAACCATGTTATGCACCGGTAAGCTATCCAATTTTAAGAGAAACCCATTTTGAGAATAACGACCGATAACCTTAGAGCCATTGTAATCTTCAACTTTACCATCAATAATACCCGACAAATCCCCGCCCTCAAAATCATTTCTGTAAACTATGGTATCCTTTTGCAAACCTTTGCATGAAGCGAAGGAGATCATGATCAGAAAACTTAACAGTATATGTTGAAATCTATTTTGCATGGAAGAGTAGTGAGTATTGAGTATTGAGATTAAATTGTGCTTCATTTAAAAATATATTTATTAGTACCGTCATTCCTGCCTACCGCAGGCAGGTCGAAGGAGGTACGACTGAGAAATCTCATGCTGAATAACAAAGCTTAATCAACAGATATCTTTTCGCAACAATACTTTCTATCCTTTCAACAATCCTTTTCGCTCATCGAAATGACGGGATGGAAGTCCCTTCATAGTTCAGACTTACGAATTTACCTATGCGCCATACTTGTTAAATTCGTCAGTCACAATTTCAGAAGGCGACTGACGAAATCTACTTTCCGCTTGGCTAGGTGATTTCGCAAGTCTTTCATTCAACAATTCCATTAGCTCATCGAAATGACGGACCCATTTGCTAATTACCTAATTTGCTAATTAATCAAAACCTATACATCAACCCAATCTCCCCATTCAAATGAAACACATTTTTATTTGGAGATCCGTATGGGCCCGATAACCACTGATAATTTACCGATTGTATTCCCTGCAATTTTGCATTAAAAATAAACTTATTGTAAGTCCAGCTACCTAATGCTGCCATATTAAAATCTATCCATGGTCCATAGCCAGATGCATTTGCAAGATCTGCATTATGCTCATACCGCTCAATCTGCAATCCTATCTGTTTCAGACCCTTCACCCAACTCAAGTTTGCCGAAATTAAATTTCCTCCCGGACCAATTCCGGCACCTAAAACCTCTCCACGATTTGTATAGCCATGTAGAACCTCACTATGCATATACCATTCACCAGCAGACCTTAAAATACGGTCAATGGATTGCTCCATATGAGTCAGTTCTACTCCAAATTGAATAAACTCATCTTCCTTTCCTTTATATGGCATCAATTTATTCATTCCTAGGGTATAGGCTCTCGAATGATAAGGACTCATCAGGAAATCACGCGTATTCCAGGAATGATCATTTTTACCGTATTCAAAGTAAACCTCTGCTTTGGATCCGGTTAAAAGCCATCGTGCAAATACCGAAGTAAGCTGAT
>CAMBFY010000077.1 GCA_945865415.1 Sphingobacterium thalpophilum | reverse complement strand
GATATACAAGGCTACCGAAAACAAGAATTATTTGGATAATGGCAATTTTATTGTCCACAGAAATTCTTTAGGTAATACTGAAGCCTACCAAAAATCACCGGAAACCACGAAGATTGGATTAGGAAGATTATCTGGTCGTGAATTTCAATATTTAAGTACATTGAATTCAAATGAGGGTAAGTTTGAGCTTGCCTTTCCTTTAACACAATTTAATGGGGATACTTATTTATTAAAAGATTTTTCCCCAGAATTTAAGGTGATTTATAATGAGCGTACAATGGGGTTATTTATTAAATCATTAGATAGATTGGTTCAAATCCAAAGGTCAACTGTTAATTTAATCCATACTTTCTTACATTAAAATTCATCTCTTAGATCATACCAATCTGCTGGTAATAAATTAAAAAGGGATGCAGTTTCCTGTCCTGAAATAAGTTGACTTATTATGAAAAGAGTAGAAAAACGAATTGATCGGTGCATAAAAAAAACCGAATAAATCGGTTTTTTTAAATAGTGGAGGAGCCGGAGGGATTTTTCGCTCCCACAGGCCTAACACATTACCCGCTCAAGAGAAAAGTTCAAACCCTCTCCGGGTTCTCATCCCTCCAGAAAATTAGTGCATAAAAAAAACCGAATAAATCGGTTTTTTTAAATAGTGGTGGAGCCGGAGGGATTCGAACCCTCGTCCAAACATGGGACATGTTACGCTTTCTACATGCTTAGCTGTTATTTAATTGTCGGGAAGGGGAAGGTCAACCACTTACCTGTACCGTCCTCCGTAGATGTCTTGTCTTACCGGATTATCACACCATTAAACCCTGGCCAGTCCTGTTGTTCGATGCTCCAGATGTCAGACTACAGAACAGAATCTGACGGAACAAAAGCTTACTTAATTCTAAATTAAGCAGCTAAGGCGTAGTTATTTTCGCCAATTGTGGTTTGAAAGTTCAGATTTAAGCGCTAATACTTACAATGCGCTGCATGCTTACATACCTGCCTCCATCCTGTCAATTCCGGTCGGCCCCTGAATTTTGGATCGTACGATGAGTACAAAGATACGAATTATTAAAATAGCATCCCTGTTATGCCGTTTAAATCCGCCCGGGATACACTTTTAATGCCTGCTCCAAACAGGTCATCGCGGCTTCTAAATCTTCCTTGTTCAAAACGTATGCCAATCGTACTTCGTTATTTCCTGCCCCCGCAGTGCTATAAAAACCGGTTGCAGGTGCCATCATCACTGTTGAATTTTCATATTCAAACGACTCCAGCATCCACTGGCAGAATTTATCGGCATTGTCAATCGGGAATCTGGCAACAACATAAAACGCACCACCAGGATTCGGACAAAATACTCCGTCTATCTTATTAAGTCGGTCTACAAGCGTATTTCTGCGGATGGTATATTCCTTGTTTACCTTTTCAAAATAGGTATCAGGTGTATCTACTGCCGCAGTTGCTGCAATCTGTTCTACCATTCCTGGACTCAAACGTGCCTGGGCGAATTTCAAACCCGCCGCAATTACTTCCTTGTTTTTCGTAATTAGGCATCCCAGACGTGCACCACATGCACTGTAGCGTTTGGAAACTGTGTCCAATATAATCACATGCTGGTCCAGCCCCTCGAGGTGCATTGGAGAAATAAATTCTTTACCATCATAACAGAACTCGCGATAGGCTTCATCAGAGAACAGGAACAGGTTGTATTTAAGACATAATTCTCGGAGAGCCTCCAGTTCTTTTTTAGAATATAGATAACCTGTAGGATTATTTGGATTACAGATAATAATTGCTTTTGTTTTCGGACTGATCAGTTTCTCAAATTCACTGATTGGAGGAAGTGCAAATCCGTTCTCTATGTAGGATAAAATGGGCTTTACCACAACATTGCTCATACATGCGAATCCATTGTAATTGGCATAGAATGGTTCAGGAATAATAATCTCATCCCCTTCATTCACGCAGGCCTGCATTGCTATGGTTATAGCTTCGGATCCGCCTAAGGTCACCAGAATCTGACCTGGATTGATATGATAACCAAGTCTATTATAATATTCAGTTAGTTTGGTACGATAAACTAATGTTCCTTCTGATGGGGTATATGCCCAGACCTTAAAATCTATGTTTTTAATGGCATCAAGCATACCTTCCGGAGTCTCTATATCTGGCTGTCCAATATTTAAGTGATAAACTTTTTTCCCTTCGTTTTTTGCCTGATCTGCAAAAGGGGTTAGTTTGCGAATTGGTGAGGCGGGCATTTGCCGGCCTTTACTTGAAATTTCTGGCATGACGCAAAATTAAAAATCCTCTTTGAATAGGAGAGGCTTTTTAATTTTTTAATTTATGATAGATCATTTACCGGCGCTTCTTATTTCACCTTTTACATATAATACTTTAACCGGCGTCCTTGCATTGGATTTGATTATAACTGCCTTTGTAAATCCGACCTGTGGGGTATTGGCATCATAAATAATTGTGATTATTCCTTTTCCACCTTCCAATATCGGTTCTCTTGTGAATTTGGTCATGATACAATCACAACTTGATTCAATTGAAGAAATGATCAGTGCTTTCCCTCCTGTATTGGTGAATGTAAATTGAGCGCTAACAGGCGTGCCCTTTGGAATCTGTCCAAAATCGTGAGTTTCTTTTTCAAATTTGAATTCTGCTTTGTTTTCGGTCTGCATAGACTTTAAGACTACAATTACGATTACAGCGGCCAGCAATATTAATATTTTCTTCATTTTTCGGATTATTTTAAAATATCACAAAGGATTATTCAATAATCATTCCATTCATTGATTAGCTGTAACATTAATCATCTGGATGTTATAATTTGGCTAATTCCTGAAAAAACGAATTATTATTTTGAAGGTGTACTATCAATTCCTGCACTCTTTTCTTATTTTTGTCTACAAAATAATTCCATGATAGAAACCCGGATGAACGAAATTAACTTAAAGGAACAGGAGGAGTTGAGCTTTGATTCGTTCAGAAGCCTAATCATTAATGATTATAAAATCGCTTTTGAAAGCAGGCAAGCCAGCCTTTTGGGACGCAAGGAAGTTTTGACGGGTAAAGCTAAGTTCGGAATCTTTGGAGATGGTAAAGAGGTAGCACAATTAGCTATGGCGAAGGTGTTTTTGGCTGGCGACTGGCGTTCAGGATATTACAGGGATCAGACCTTCATGCTGGCTGCGGGTATGTTAACGATGCCCGAATTCTTTGCTCAATTGTATGCTAACACAGATTCTGATGCTGACCCTGGTTCAGGAGGCAGACAGATGAATTGCCATTTTGCAAGCCGACTGCTAAATGAAGATGGCAGCTGGATGGATTTGACCAGTATCAAGAACTCATCTGCGGATATTTCGCCTACCGGCGGACAAATGGGGCGTCTGGTAGGTTTAGCTCTCGCATCTAAATTATATAAAAACAATCAGGATCTTGCTTACCTAAAGAATTTCTCCCTTAATGGAAATGAAGTAGCTTTTGGTACCATTGGAAATGCTTCAACTTCAGAAGGTATTTTCTTTGAAGCAATAAATGCTGCTGGTGTCCTCCAGGTTCCAATGTTAATATCCATATGGGATGATGCTTATGGAATTTCGGTTCCCGCAGAATATCAGACCACTAAAGAGGACATTTCTGAAATTCTCAAAGGTTTTCAGCGTGATGAAAAGGGTGAAGGGTATGAGATATTTAAAGTTAGAGGCTGGGATTACCCCGGTTTGTGTGAAACTTATGAAAAAGCGATCAAAATTTGTCGTGAGCAGCATATTCCGGTAATGATTCATGTGACTGAAATGACTCAGCCTCAAGGGCATTCTACTTCAGGTTCTCATGAACGATACAAAAATAAAGACAGAATAGCCTGGGAAAACGAATTCGATTGTATGTTGCAGATGCGAAAGTGGATGATCGAATCGGCTATATCTAATGAAGATGAGTTGAATGAAATTGAAGCAAATGCAAAAATTTATATTCGTAATTGTCAGAAAAAAGCATGGGCAGATTTTAATGCAGGTATTAAATCAGAATTGGATACAGCTATTAAACTCGTTGAAGGTACTCAAAAGCCTGAACTTATTCATTTAGCAAGTCAACTCAAATCGAGTGTAGATCCATCCCGTAAAGATGTGATAGCAATGGTTAGAAATGCAATAAGACTATTGCGTCATGATCATTCAGAGTCTAAAAAGTTAATTCTGGACTGGTACAGTCAGCAACATGATCAAATATTTGACCGTTACAATTCTAAGTTATTTACCGGGTCGTCTGATTCACCCTTAAACATAAATTCAATTAAACCTGAATATTCAGATGCTTCAAAACTTGTAGATGGAAGGGAAATTTTAAATGCATGCTTTGATGCAAATTTTACCCGTGATCCCCGTGTTCTGGCTTTTGGAGAAGATGTTGGGGCAATTGGAGACGTAAATCAGGGATTTGCAGGTTTGCAAGCCAAATTTGGAAAAAACAGAATCACTGATACCGGTATTAGAGAAATGACCATTGTAGGGCAAGGAATAGGTTTGGCAATGCGGGGTTTAAGACCTATAGCAGAGATACAATATCTTGACTATTTACTCTTTGCACTTAACATTTTGAGCGATGATCTGGCAACATTAAGTTATCGTACCAAAGGAAGGCAAAAAGCTCCCCTTATTGTCAGAACTAGAGGACATCGTTTAGAGGGAATCTGGCATTCAGGTTCTCCAATGGGTGTGATTATTAATTCATTAAGGGGAATGCATGTATGTGTTCCGAGAAATATGACCCAGGCTGCAGGTATGTATAATACCCTACTTCATGGGGACGAGCCTGCATTGGTTATAGAATGCCTCAACGGTTACAGATTGAAAGAAAAAATGCCTGAAAATGTTGGTGAGTTCAGAGTTGAACTTGGGAAGGCCGAAATCCTTCGTGAGGGAAGGGATGTCACGGTCATTTCATATGGTTCAACATTGAGGATTGTTGAAGAGGCTGCAGAGCAACTGGAGGTTTTAGGAATTGATATTGAAATTGTAGATCCGCAGACATTTTTGCCATTTGACCTTGATCAACTGAGTGTAAAATCTTTGAAAAAGACCAACAAATTACTTGTTGTTGGTGAGGATGTTCCTGGAGGTTCATCCGCTTTTATCCTGCAGCAAGTACTTGAACATCAGAATGGATACCAGTTTTTAGATGGACAGCCACATACACTTACTGCAAAACCTCACCGTACTCCTTATGGATCTGATGGAGATTATTTCAGTAAACCATCTGTGGATGATGTAGTTGAAAGTGTTTATGCGATGATGAACGACAATTTTCCTAAGAAGTTTCCGAAATTGTTTTAAAACATACCAAACAAAATTTCCGTTATTTCGACGAGCGAATCAAATTGAAATAAGTACCTAGAATATCAACGCGAGAAGAAATCTGTTGATTGGGATGCTGACTTTCAGCATGATATTTCTCTTCGTTCCTGCTTCGAAATGACGGACAACACAACCCCGTCAATGACGGAAACCTTATAGCCTAACCACCTTATTCCTCAATAAATGATCAGCCAGAACCAAGGCTGCCATTGCCTCAACAATTGCAACCGCACGGGGCACTACACATGGATCATGCCTGCCTTTTCCCTGAACATTTGCCGCTTTTCCTGATGAATCAAGGCTTTCCTGATTTTGCATAATAGTTGCGACAGGTTTAAATGCCACCCTGAAAGTTATATCCATTCCGTTGGATATACCTCCCTGAATCCCCCCCGAATAGTTAGTAAGCGTGCGGAAATTGCCGGTATCTTGACCATTTTCAGGAGAAACAAAAAGATCGTTATGCTCAGAACCTTTCATCTCAGAACCAGCAAATCCTGAGCCGTAATCAAAACCATGTACCGCATTTATGCTAAGCATTGCTTTTCCTAAATCAGCATGAAGTTTGTCGAAAACAGGCTCTCCTAACCCAACCGGGCATTTTTTGATCAGACAGGAGATTTTACCTCCTATTGTGTCACCTTCTTTTCTGATCCCATCAATAAGCTCAATCATTCGATCTGCAGTAGCCGGATCTGCGCAGCGGACAATATTACTCTCCCTGATCTCAATTAATTCGGGTATCGAATTTATTGAAAGGTGTGGAGCTTCGATGGTGCCAGCTGCAGAGACATGTGCAAAAATTTCAATTCCGGATTCTTTTAATACTAGTTTGGCGATTGCTCCGGCTGCAACCCTTGCTGCTGTTTCTCTTGCGGATGATCTGCCCCCACCGCGATGATCGCGATGGCCATATTTGGCATCGTATGTGTAATCTGCATGCGAAGGACGATAAGCATCTTTTATATGAGAGTAATCTTTTGAACGCTGATCTTCATTCGGAATGACCATGGCGATAGGGGTGCCGGTCGTTTTGCCTTCAAATATTCCTGACAAGATTTGCACCGTATCACTTTCTTTGCGCTGGGTTGTAATCTTGGATTGCCCAGGTTTACGTTTATCGAGCTCAGACTGAATGAAATCCATGTCCACTACCAGATTAGAAGGACAGCCATCTATGATCACACCAATAGCCTCACCATGTGATTCTCCGAAAGTTGTGATGCGGAACAGTTGACCGAATGAATTACCTGCCATATTTGAGTTGTAAGTTTTAGGTTGTAAGTAATAAGTAATAAGTAATAAGTAATAAGTAATAAGTAATAAGTAATAAGTATTAAGTATTAAGTATTAAGTATTGCTATTAAAGATGAAAATTTGTTCTCTAATTCTGATTTCTTAATTGTCAATTGTCAATTGTCAACTAATTTTAAATCCGGCTATTTCCAGATGTTTCCAAAAATCCGGGTACGATTTCTCGACCACCAAATGATCTTCAATTTCAAGTTCCGGTATAACCAAGGCAAGTGGAGCAAAAGCCATTGCCATTCTATGATCATCGTAGGTTGAAATTTTGATTTTTTTATCCAGAACAAGTCCTGAACTGTCTAGCTTGTACGTCTGGTTCTTTTCAATCAATTTTACTCCGATCTTTAACAACTCCGTTTGAAGTGCATTTACGCGGTCGGTTTCCTTGATTTTCAACGTCTCTAAACCAGTGAAGGTAGCATCATGCCCCAGGGCAGCACAGCAAACGATTACTGTCTGTGCCAGATCCGGACATTCCTTAAAATCAAAGATCTTTCGCTCTAATTTCTTAGGTTCTTTGAATAAGCAGACACCACCATCTTTAAATTGTGAGCGTATTCCAAAGTTTGCCATAATCTCAGTAATCATGCTATCTCCCTGCAAGCTATATCCGTTCAGTCCCGGAAGGAAAAGCTGAGCCTCTTCAGATAATGCCGCAATTGCATACCAGTAGGAAGCCGCACTCCAGTCGGGCTCCACATTGATCACAGATTTATTGAAAGACTGTTTTTCGATAGTGATTACATTGTCTTTCCAGTAATGGCTGATGCCTGCCTGTTTCATCATAGCCAAAGTCATCTCAACGTATGGTTTTGAAGTTAATTCGCCCTCAATCACAAGATTCAAGCCTTGATCAAGCTTTGGTGCAATAAGCAAAAGAGCAGAAATATACTGACTGCTGATATTGCCTTTTATACTCACCTCTTTAGTTTTTTGATTTAGAGGTCCTTTAATTTTTAAAGGTGGAAATCCTTCTTTTTCAACATATTCAATATCTGCACCCAAGGTTCTTAATGCGTCAACCAAAATCCCGATTGGACGTTGTTTCATTCGTGCAGATCCTGTCAGCGTACGTTCAGATTCTTTCACCGCGTAGAAAGCAGTTAAAAATCGCATGGCTGTTCCGGCGGGGCCAATATCCACTACTTTTTGGGAATCATCTTTAAGGATATTATTTAAAGTGACTGTATCAGCTGCGTCAGAAATATTGTCTATCCGAACGTCACCATCACTCAATGCCTGCATGATCAAAGCGCGATTACATTCGCTTTTTGAACCGGTAAGAGGAATGGTGCAGTTCAGTTTTTTAGAAGCTGCTGATATTTTTATGCTCGCTGAATTCATTATTATTCAACATTCATTTTATCATTCATTATTTCAGTCTGCTTGCGGATAGATTCACTATGGATCAATTCCAGAAGTTTACCAGTGAAATTGAGATCCAGCTTTAAAGCCTTTGCAAATGCACTGCGTTTATTCATAATATGGTCCCATCGGTTTACCTGTAAGATGGTTACTCCATTATCACGTTTGAATTCTCCGATTTTTTGAACAACCTGCATTCTCTCGGCTATTTTCTGAATGATCTGGTCATCAATTTTGTCAATACTGGTTCGCAGATCCGCCAATTTATCCGTAAATTCTTTGTCTTTACTTTCGGGCTTACGCAAGGTAAGTAATTCCATTAATTCTGACAGGGCTGCAGGAGTTAGTTGTTGTTTGGCATCGGTCCATGCCACAGAAGGGTCAAGGTGGGATTCAATCATCAATCCCTGCATGTCTAAATCAAGAGCTTTTTGAGCAACATATTGAATTAATTCACGGTTACCGCAAATATGGCTTGGATCATTGATGATTGGAAGTTCAGGACATAATGTTTTTAACTGTATGGCCAGTTCCCACATTGGTTCATTTCTGAATGCCGTTTTTTCAAAGGAAGAAAAACCTCGGTGGATAGCAGCAAGTTTAGTAATACCTGCGTTATTAATACGCTCTAATGCACCTACCCATAACTGAATATCAGGATTAACAGGGTTTTTTACCATCACAGGGATATCAACACCTTTCAGTGCATCCGCAATTTCCTGAACTGTAAATGGATTTACTGTAGAGCGTGCACCTACCCAAAGTATATCAACACCGGCAGCCAGAGCTTCTTCAACATGTTTTGCATTAGCAACCTCTACTGCGGTAGGAAGGCCGGTTTCTTCTTTAGCCCTTTTTAACCAGGTTAAGCCAATACTTCCGATACCTTCAAATTCTCCGGGACGCGTACGCGGTTTCCAAATTCCAGCTCTCAAGACAGAAACTTTTCCTGTTTTTGCCAGTAAATGTGCGGTAGCCAACAACTGATCTTCGGTTTCAGCACTACATGGCCCTGCAATTAATAAAGGCTCGTGTTTTGTTTTTACCCAGGTGTTTAAGGGCTGTAAATTTAAATTTAATTTCATCGTTTTAATTTTTAGTCTGGAAAAGGATTCCGGGATTTATATTTATATCGTTTTTAATTGTTTTTTGCTTATTCAGTTTAAACTTTATCATTTTTTACATACTCACCCATGATATTAAAGTTAATGGTATGTTTTAATACCTGCCGGATAGCAGAATCATAATCTGCCTGGTTTTTCCATTCAATATCGACATAGAAATTATATTCATTTCGTTTCCCCAGCACCGGCATTGATTGAATCTTGCTTAGATTAATTTTGTGAGTTGCGAAGATATTAAGTACATCTGCCAGAGATCCAACAGAGTTTCCTACCTGAAAGCTTAGGGAAGCCTTATTTACTTCAACATTTTCAAGAGGTTTATTTGCTAAGATTAAGAACCGCGTAAAGTTTTTCTTATTGGATTCAATTCTCCTTTCCATTACTTCCAGATCATATAGTTTTGCGGCGAGCAGATTCGCAATAGCTACTGTATCTGTCAGGTTTTCTTCTCTGATTTTTTTAGCACAAGCTGCTGTATCACTGCTTTCAACTACCTTCAAATGGGGATATTCTTCGAAAAAATCACTGCACTGGCGGATGGCAATGGGATGCGATTGTACATATTTTACATCTTCGAATTTTACACCAGGAAGTGCCAGTAAGTGAAGTTGTATTGCAAGATAGACCTCACCAACAATGGAGAAATTGTACTCTCTGAGCAAGGTGTAATTTGGAAGAAGGCTCCCGGCAATCGAATTTTCAATGGCCATCACCACATAATCTGCTTGTTTATTTTTTAGAACCTCACAGGTTTTTTTAAAAGATTCACATTCAACGGTCTCAATGTCAGTCCCGAAGAATTTAAATGCGGCCTCTTCATGAAATGAAGCCCGGATTCCCTGAATAGCTACTCGTTTTTTTTGCATTTAATTTAAAATAAAAAAAGTCCCTGCTTGTGGGCAGGGACTTTTTGCTAATTTCTATATAAAGATTTATTGCATATTTTCCCCGCTTTTACCTGGATAGTAAAAATAAGCGAAGTAATATGTGGTTAACTTTTTCATTTCTTTGATATTCAAATGTAGTATAAAATTTATTTCTGTCAATAGTAAAAATAATTTATTTTATGAATAAGCTGTTTTTTTGCATTTTTTGCATTTTTAATGCCTATATTTTATTAAATCGTTAAAATATCCTTATTTAGATAAAGTATCTTGCTGGGCTATCCGTCCCTATGAAATACAGAGCCGGGTAAAATAAACCTTGCCGGAGGAGGTAGCTTCCGGCTATTTGTCATTTGAAATATAACGCGATTTCTTGCCGGAAATACCCCGGAGGAAAGGGCTGAACTTAGCTATAATTCGCAGGTTTTGCTTTTCAAAAGCGAATAATCTGGACAAAAAAGCCTCATTTGAAAGATAAAAAATGTGTTAATTAACCTTCCTTGAATCGAACTCAGGTTATTTTGTTGCCAAACAGAACTGTAAATTTAAATAGGCACTATGAAGGATAAGATCGTCCTACTCCTTCTTAAGCTAACAATCGTGTTGATTC
>CAMBFY010000076.1 GCA_945865415.1 Sphingobacterium thalpophilum | reverse complement strand
CACTGGCTCATTGTTTCGGTAATTATTGTCAGTTCGGGCACATTGGGCGATCTTTCAGAGTCAATGCTTAAAAGAAGTCTTTCAACTAAGGATTCAGGATCAATCCTACCCGGTCATGGTGGCTTGCTCGACCGTTTTGATGGATTATTACTTGCTGCTCCTCTTGTATTTGTATATTTGTCTTTCGTAAAGATTTTCTGATCTTGCTAATACGTCCTAGTTCTGAATAGAGTGTATTATAAAAAATTGGAACGATTTTTATCAATAAAAATTACAAAAAACATTAATTGGAAAAACAGAGTAAAAAGCAGCAAGATAATTTCTCAGACAATGAGGTAATAAAAGACCCTTCATTGAGATATATGGCTATTGGGCTTGGTCTAATAATTCTAATTATGGGTTATCTAACACTATATGTAGATGATCTCAGTTCTTCTTTTTTAGATAAAAAGGAAAAGGTTGTTAGGGTCATTGACGATAATAACTACGATATTCTTGTCGAGAATTCAAACATGAGCGATGAAGAAGTACGCAGCTCATTAATAAAGTTTATTGAAGCCTTTTACAATGATCAGAGAAAGGGCTATTTTGATCCTCCAAGTTATTTCTCGCCAACTACCAGAACCTATTATAATTATCATAATCTTACTTACAAAGGTTTAAAGGAAGTCCATGCCAAGCGATTTGCTGATCTTAAAAACTATGACCTTACCTGGATAGTTTCCAGCCTTGATTATAACCGAATTAACAATGAACTGATTGCAAGCTACTGGGCAAAAGTAAGTTATATTCAAGCTTCGCGTAATGTGGAAGTGAGTGGTGATATTAAGTTTGAATTAACGGTTAATGAAGATGGCAAAATTGTTTCCCTCAGAGAGGCTGAAACAAAGGATTTTATTTTTTCGGCGATTGGTTCCTTTTCTGATAGTACAATAGTTAATGAAACTGAATACAGTCAGGTTTTGGAAGTCCCTGAAAAAACGGCTGAACCTTTACCTGAACAACCTGAAGGTGCTGACACTGAATCCAGATACGAAGGAAAATTGTATGATCTGGCTAATGTTGAACTTGCACCGGAATTTCAGGGTGGACAGACAGCACTGGGTAGATATCTTGGATCCAAATTACGTTATCCCGCAGGTGCTCGTCAAAATAAAATTCAGGGCAAGGTATATATTGGGTTTATTGTAGAAAAAAACGGAAGTCTTGCTAATTTTAAAGTTCTAAGAGGTATTGGCGGTGGATGTGATGAAGAAGCGATTCGTGTGCTCAGATCCTCACCAGCTTGGCGACCAGGAATGGCAAGTGGAAAACCAGTGAGAACATCCTATGTTCTACCAATAACTTTTCAGCTTGGAAATTAATTTTTAACTGGCTCTAAAACTAATTCCTGCAATAGTTCTATGGCTATGTCCAGCGTAGAAACATGCTCTATTCCCAACCTGAGAGTGTTTTTAACTTCTTTTAAGTTGCTGATTTTGGGATGAGCCTGTAAAAATTCAAAAACACGACCAAATTGTGCGGTTTCAAAATAAGCCGATTGTTTGTTAGCGATAAAATAACCTCTTAGAACGCCTTTTTTGAAACTTATTTTCTCAAATCCAATCATTTTTCCAAGATATTGCAGACGCCAGGTATTAATCAGTTCAATAACTTGTTTTGGAACCGGTCCGAATCGATCTGCAAGTCTTTGCCTGAATGCATCCAGTTCTATTTCGGTCTCAATATTTGAAAGCTCGGTATACAGATTATATCTTTCGGCTATATTGGTCACATATTCATCCGGTATCATAACTTCCAAATCAGTATCCACATGAGTAAACGATATAAATGGCCTTGGTTTATCATCGCTGAATAGATTTTTGAATTCATCCTCTTTTAATTCCTGAATGGCTTCATCCAGAATTTTATGGTACATTTCAAAGCCGATTTCTGCAATGAAGCCGCTTTGTTCAGCGCCCAACAGATTTCCGCTTCCCCGAATATCCAGATCCCGCATAGCCACATTAAAGCCACTTCCCAAGTCAGAGAATTCTTCAATTGCACTAAGTCGTTTGCGAGCTTCGTTGGTTAGGGTTGATAATGGCGGACTTAATAAATAGCAGAATGCTTTTTTATTTGAACGCCCTACACGCCCGCGCATCTGATGCAGATCACTTAAGCCGAACATATGGGCGTGATTGATCAGAATGGTATTAGCGTTAGCAATGTCCAAACCGGCTTCAATAATTGTTGTTGCGACAAGAACATCGTAATCGCCACCTACAAATTTGAGCATTACATCTTCAAGTGCATCTCCTTCCAGTTGACCATGAGCAATGCCAATTCTTGCTTTTGGAACAAGTGTATTGATTAATCCACCCAGCTGCATCAGATCCTGTACACGGTTATGTATAAAGAAAACCTGACCCCCACGGTCTATTTCATATTCAACAGCCTCTTTAATCAATTTTTCATTGAATACATGCAGTTCTGTTAATACAGGCTGCCGGTTCGGAGGCGGGGTACTGATAATGCTTAAATCTCTTGCGCCCATTAATGAAAAATGCAGGGTTCTTGGAATTGGAGTTGCGGTTAATGTTAGCGTATCCACATTTGCCCTGAATTGTTTTAGTTTTTCTTTAACACCTACACCAAATTTTTGTTCTTCATCAATAATTAATAGTCCGAGGTCTTTAAATTTAACGTCTTTACTCACAATACGGTGAGTACCTATGATGATATCAATCTTACCCTCAGCCAGTTTTTGTAATGATTCTTTAATTTGTTTTGCTGATTTAAAACGATTGATATAATCGATAGTACATGGAAAATCTGCCAGGCGGGATTGGAATGTTTTAAAATGCTGCAAAGCCAAAATGGTCGTAGGGACCAAAATTGCTACCTGTTTGCTGTCTGTTACTGCTTTAAAGGCGGCCCGAATCGCTATCTCAGTTTTCCCGAATCCTACATCCCCGCAAACTAGCCTGTCCATAGGATGCGCCGATTCCATATCCTTTTTTACATCTGCAGTTGCTTTTACCTGGTCGGGTGTATCTTCATAGATAAATGAAGCTTCAAGTTCTGTTTGTAAGTAGGTATCGGGTGTAAATGCTGTTCCGGTCTGTGCTTTTCTGATCGCATAAAGTTTAATTAGATCCCGGGCAATATCTTTAACTTTTTTTTTAGTTGTTTTTTTTAACTTCTCCCATGTATCCGTACCAAGCTTATTCATTTTTGGAACCGTGCCTTCTTTTCCTGAATACTTAGAGATGCGGTTCAGAGAGTTGATATTGACATAAAGCAGGTCATTATCGGCATAAACCAGGCGAATCATTTCTTGAGACTTACCGTTAACATCAACTTTTTCAAGTCCGGCATATTTACCAATTCCATGATCAATATGTGTAATAAAATCACCGGGTTTTAATTCACGAAGTTCTTTGAGGGTGATAGCCTGATTGCGTATGTAGCCCTTTTTTAGCTTGTACTTGTAATAACGATCAAAAATCTGATGGTCAGTGTAGCAGACTAGCTTTTGGGAATGATCAATAAAGCCTTCCCGAAGAGAAAGGTGTACCGGACTGAATTTTACACCTGCATTTAAATCCTCAAAAATACTGTACAAACGCTCAATTTGTTTCGTAGAATCAGTAAAAATGAGATTTTGAAGATCTGCTTTTTCGTTTTCTTTAAAATTATGGATGAGCAGGTTGAAATCCTTATTAAATGATGGTTGAGGTTTTATATCAAAATTAATCGTCTCATCAGCTTGATAATAAAACTGTTTGCCAAACTCTAATATATCAAAGTCGCGGAGTTGATCAGCAAGCATCTTTTCATCTGTGAAATTAAATTTTGGATCAATCCATTGTGGGTTTTGCTGTTTGTCCTCATTAGAAAGCGCTTTCCAAAATTCGATAGCTTTTTTATACCCGGTCTTTACCACATCAAAGGTAAACTCAACATCTTTAAACCAGATAATAGTATCCTGATCAATGTATTCCAGAAGGGATATATTATGGTCTGTAAGAAATTTAGATTGCACATTTGGTACTATGGTGATGCTTTTGACCTGTTCAACAGACAACTGATTCTCAATTTCAAACGTTCGGATACTTTCAATAAAGTCTGCAAAGAACTCGATCCGGTAAGGTAGATCGTGAGAGAAAGAAAAAATATCTACGATTCCGCCTCTGATAGAAAACTGTCCAGGTTCATACACAAAATCCACCCTTTCAAAATCATATTCAATTAAAAATTCATTGATAAACTCAATGTTAAGCTTATTTCCTACCGCAATTTCAAGGGTGTTTTTTTCGAGAGCGCTTCGATCAATTACCTTTTCAGCTAGAGCCTCCGGGTAGGTAACAATAATTTTTCCGTATTCCTCAGAATGGTTGAGTTCATTTAGTACTTCAGCACGCTGAAGTACATTACTGCTATCTATTAAAGTAAATTCAAATGATTTCCTAAAGGATGATGGAAAAAACAAAATTTCTTTTTCAAGTAGATTTTCAAGATCACTCAAAAAATATGCAGCTTCTTCACGTTCAGGAAGGACAAAAATCATATGCCTGTGAAGCAGAAAATACAAAGCTATAGCAAGGACAGAATCGCTTGATCCGACCAAACCTTTAAGGTGAATCCGACTCTTTTTCCCTTTATTAAGGGCTTCTGCCAGAATGGCAATTCTGGGGTCCGATTTGTACTGATTTATTATATCCCGAATATTCACACGCTGATTTTCATTACAAATATACAGTTTGATGCAGCAAAAATAGATTATAGCAGAAAAAGCCCCTGGATCATTGGTTTGAAAAAATAATTTAATCTATATTTAATCAGGCCAAATCAGTTGGCCAATAAAATATTTCTCAAGCATGATGACTAAAATTCAGTTCTATCGATTAATATTGAATTTACCACTGGAATTAATAATCTGGATGAGTGCTCTTTTATTTTTGGTATTCACAGCTTCCGGGTCTGCACATTCGAGTTTATGTCCCTTAGATAATCTTGGCTTTAATTGGTGTCCGGGCTGCGGACTAGGTCGTTCTATCCGATATTTATTGCATGGAGAATTCAACTTATCCTTTGAAAATCATTGGTTTGGAATACCGGCTTCTATCATTCTGTTTTACAGGATTATTCAATTATTTAAAATATTTCTATTAAATTTTAGATTCTCAACACATATTAATTATGGAAAATGATCCGTTTGTTAGGCTAAAAGGCATGGGCCTTGAAGAGTATTCTTATTTGAAACAGGTAGTATCGGGCATGAACCCACGCCAGACTCAAAACTTCGTTCTTTTATATTCAGATAGAAGAAAGGATCCTCAGGAAATACTGTTGTTTACCCTGCTCGGTTTTCTAGGAGTTGCTGGAATTCAACGTTTTATTATTGGACAAGTAGGAATGGGTATTCTGTATTTTCTAACTGCAGGCTTATGTTTTATAGGTACAATAGTAGATGTAGTGAACCATAAATCTCTTACTTTGGAGTATAATCGAAAGGCTGCATATGAAAGTGCAGAGCTTGTAAAAATTATGGCTAGCCAGGGAAATGAAAATCTCTCCTAATATTTGAATTCCTGTGCTTTAGGCTGATCCTCTAGGAATTATTTTCTAAAAAAGGCAAAACTTTGCTTTGTCGTTTTAGCATTGCTGTATTTCTAGACTCAAAACTTATGGGGTATATTTGATCATGAATTTAAGAGATATTACCTCATTTCTAGAAATGCTTGCTCCCCTAGCCTTTCAGGAAGATTACGACAATTCAGGTCTGATTGTAGGTCATCCAGACAAGGAGTTAACAGGGGCTCTTATTTCATTAGATTGTACAGAATCTGTTATTGATGAAGCAATTCAGTTAGGTTTTAATCTGATAATTTCACATCATCCAATTGTTTTTAAGGGATTAAAAAGGTTTAACGGTAAATCTTATGTGGAAAGGGTTGTGATGAAGGCAATAAAGCATGATATTGCAATTTATGCCATCCACACTAATTTGGATCACGTTTCAACAGGCGTCAATAAAAAAATTTGCGTTAAACTTGGGATCAAGAATCCAAGCATACTAAAACCCAGAGAAGACTCACTTCGGAAGCTTGTTACTTTTTGTCCGGAGGGTTTTGCGGAAGAGCTAAGAGAGGCTATGTTCAAAGCGGGTGCCGGCCACATAGGAAATTATTCGGAATGTAGTTATAATTTGATTGGCCTTGGCACTTTTAAGGCCGGCGAAGGAACTAAACCATTTGTTGGTAAGCTTGGTAAGCAACATCATGAATCTGAAATCAGAATTGAGACTATTTATCCTGTAAATCTGGAACAGAAAATTCTCGCAGCGCTTATCGAGAAACATCCATATGAGGAGGTTGCTTATGATTTGTATTCGTTAAACAATAGCCATCCACAGGTTGGATCCGGAATGATTGGAAGTTTGGAGTGCGACATTGACGAAATGGAGTTTTTAACTTTTGTGAAGAAAAAATTAGGTGCTAAAGCGATCAGACATACAGCATTAAGATCAAAAAAAGTTCGTAGAGTGGCTGTCTGCGGTGGTTCAGGAAGTTTTTTGCTACCAAATGCGATAAGTGCTGGTGCCGATGTTTTTATTAGCGCTGACTTTAAATACCATGAGTTTTTTGATGCGGAAAGTAAATTGATTATTGCGGATGTTGGACACTTTGAAAGTGAGCAATTTACGCAGGAATTATTATTGGATTTAATTTCAGAAAAATTTAGTAACTTTGCCCTCCGTTTAACCACACAGTACACAAACCCCATAAATTATTTGATTTAATGGAACAATCAGTAGAAGAGAAATTAAAGGCGTTATTTGAGCTTCAAACCTTGCATACACAGATCGACAAGATCCGTCAAACAAGAGGTGAACTTCCGATGGAGGTGGCCGACCTAGAAGATGAGGTTGCAGGTTTAGAGACCCGTATACAAAAAATCAAATCAGATCTTGATGAATTAGAAGATCAAATTGTAACACGTAAGAATCTGATAAAAGATGCTTTGGCTGCTACAAAAAAATACGAAACACAGCTTAATGATGTAAAGAATAATCGTGAATATGATGCGATTTCGAAAGAGATTGAAATTCAGGGTTTAGAGATTCAGGTTTCAGAAAAGAAAATAAAGGAATATTCTTTTGAAATTCAAAATAAAACTGAAGTCTACGAGAATGCTTTAGTAAACATAGCTGAGCGAAAAAAAGACCTTGAGTTAAAAAAGGCTGAATTAGATATGATTACTGCTGAAACTGAGAAAGATGAAGCAGGCATTCTTGTTAAGGCTAAAGAAGCTGAAAAACATATTGAAGACCGTCTGTTAATTGCATACAACCGTTTAAGAGGTAATGCTAAGAACGGCCTTGCTGTTGTGAGTATAAAGCGTGATTCATGTTCAGGTTGTTTCAATCAGATACCACCACAAAGACAACTGGATATTCGCCAGCGCAAGCGAATAATCGTCTGCGAACATTGTGGACGCATACTGCTTGATGAGGGATTTGCCTTAGAAGAAAATCCGGTAGCGTAATACTTTTAAAAAATAGAAAAAGCGATCGTTTATAACGGTCACTTTTTTTTTGCCTTTTTTAATTTTAAGATCAGAGATTAATCGCAATTCTAACTTAGGTCTAAAATTTATAAACCATTGAATTGATATTCATACCAGATCCGACTGAAGCGAATACTACCCGGTCGCCCTTATTTATTTGATGTCCCTGTAATTTATCTTTTAAAATCATATCAAGCAGGGTTGGGACTGTAGCTACTGAGCTATTACCGAATTTAGCTATGGTCATAGGCATAACACTCATAGGTGCTTCCCGGATACCGTAAAGTTTAAAAAGCCTTTTCAGGATCGCTTCATCCATTTTACCATTGGCCTGATGAACAAGCACTTTTTTCACATCATCAATGCCCGTTTCCGATTTATCCATTGTTTGTTTTATCACCAGAGGTACATTTGTCAGGGCGTACTCATAAATCTTTCTGCCATCCATTTTGATAAACAGATCATCTGAAATAAGGTCCGGATTACTGGATTTACCTGAATAAAGATAATAGGCTTCATCAGATGTATGAGTTTGTGTTTTATGTGCAAGGATTCCTTCTTCAGTTCCTTCTCTTCCCTCTAGGATCGTTGCTCCGGCACCATCTGCATATATCATGCTGTCACGGTCGTGTGGGTCTGTTACTCTCGAAAGCGTTTCCGTACCGACGATAAGCACCCTTTTCGCATCACCGGATCGGATGTAATAATCTGCCTGAATCATCCCCTGAAGCCATCCAGGGCAGCCAAAAGGAAGGTCATATGCTACGCAGTCGGGATTTTTGATGCCAAGTTTATGTTTAATTCTGGACGCCAGGGTCGGCAAAACGTCAACCCTTGTGCTACCGGAAGCTATATCTCCAAAATTATGTGCAACGATTATATAATCTAGTGTTTCAGGATCTGTTCCTGAACTTTCGATAGCGTTTGATGCCGCAAAATAACCCAGATCAGAGGCCATGTGTTCTTTATTTGCATAGCGGCGTTCCTCAATTTCTGTGATATCCTGAAACTTTTGGATGACTTCCTGATTTTCCCTCAAAATGGCTTCCCCATTTTTTTCGTAAAAGCGGTGCTCCGAAAAGTCTTTATTTTGTATGATGTTAGCCGGAATGAAACTTCCAGTCCCTATAATAACAGACTTGATATTAGTGCTCATTAAAAGAAATTATACTGAATACTATATTGGTTTGGTGTTTTAAAGGTACATATTCTTTTTAAAATAAAAATTCGCTTAAATTTAATTTAGCTGTTTACCTTTTCCCGCACCAGGTTGGCCCTTTCTATGTAATAGCTCTTATTCTTATGTTCCAAAATTTAAGATGCAAAAACTAACAATATAAAATTTTCAATGTTTTATTGGTCAAATGCCAGTTCAAATGCACTTCTTGTTTCACTCAAAAAAACTTTGTCACAGAATTGTAACATAATATAGATTATGTATCTTTATCAATCTAAAATTTCTTAGAAGAATTTAATCTGTTTAATTAAATGCAAGAGATTCAACAAAGTGCTGACATCTTGATTGAAGAGAAAAAACCGATTAATTCCGGTTCTGCTCAGTTAGGACTTAATAGTTTCAATATTGAGTCAAAAACGATTCAATCTGATTTAAATCTTTTGATTACCTCAGACACTGGTAAGCCTATAAATAAGGCATTAATTAGTATCGATTCTGCGGGTATGACAGCTGTTTCTGATCAATACGGTAGAGTGTGCATCAAGGAATTTCCTTTGGGAAGATTTTCTTTGGATGTTATTTCCTGTGGATTTATTGCAAAAACTATGCTCGTTTCTACAAATAGGTTTGATTCTCAGGAAATATGGGTTTCATTAACCAGCAATATTGGATAGTGGTTTATTTTTTTACACTTCAATAATAACTTATAAAATTATTTTAGTCCCTGTGCTCCCAAAACCAAAGTTTTTATAATTTCTGCTTCATCTTTTGTTTAATTTTTTCTTTCATCAAGAACAAATTTTTAACAGGTAGAATGAAATTTTGGATTTCATTCTACCTAAATAGGAATTTTATAAACTTGATCATTTAATCTTGTGATGACCTGTTTTCAAGAATATCCATATTGTGATCTGCCACACCTTCATGATCAGGATTTTCTTTTGCCTGCTCAACTGGAGCTTCAGCTTTTGTCCCATTCACAAACTCATCATAAGTGGTACGGTTGTCAAATGGACGTTTACCCAAGATTTCTTCAAGATCCGACTGAAACAGAATTTCTTTCTCGAGTAATTTTTCTGCCAGTTTCTCTAAACCATCGCGTTTATCAATCAGCAATTGTTTTGTTCGCTGATAAGCCAGGTCTATTTGATTACGAACCTCAATATCAATCATTTCAGAAGTCTTTTCTGAATATGGTTTATTGAACTGGTATTCGCCTTGGGTATCGTTAAAAGACACATTACCAACTTTATCATTCATACCATAAATAGTCACCATTGCATAAGATAGTTTGGTGATACGTTCCAGGTCGTTTTGTGCACCTGTTGATATCTTGTTAAAGACAATATCCTCAGCAACACGTCCACCCAAGGTCATACACATACCATCCAATAATTGCTCAGTGGTGTACAAGAATTGCTCTTTTGGAAGGTATTGTGCATATCCAAGGGCCGCAACACCTCTCGGTACGATTGATACCTTAACCAATGGATCAGCATGTTCAAGGAACCATCCTGCAATTGCATGCCCTGCTTCATGATAAGCAACAATCCGTTTCTCTTCGGGAGATATTATTTTATTCTTTTTCTCAAGTCCGCCGATTACGCGATCCACCGCATCCTGAAAGTCCTGCATATCTACCGCCTCTTTGTTCCTTCTGGCGGCGATTAGTGCAGCTTCGTTACATACATTTGCGATCTCTGCTCCTGCAAATCCTGGAGTTTGTGCTGATAGTTTCTTGGCATCAACACCTTCAGCAAGTTTCAAAGGTTTTAGGTGCACTTTAAATATTTGTTCTCGGCCAACTAAATCTGGTTTATCAATAGAGATTTGGCGATCAAAACGTCCAGGGCGCAATAATGCTGTATCCAAAACATCTGGTCTGTTAGTTGCAGCAAGTATTATGATGCCGCTATCCGTACCAAAACCATCCATTTCGACAAGTAATTGATTCAGGGTGTTTTCACGTTCATCGTTTCCACCAACAATGTTGTTTTTCCCGCGAGCACGACCAATCGCATCAATTTCATCAATAAAAATGATACAAGGCGCTTTCTCTTTGGCCTGTTTGAACAGATCGCGTACCCTCGATGCACCAACACCAACAAACATCTCAACAAAATCTGAACCCGAGAGTGAGAAGAAAGGAACCTGAGCTTCCCCTGCTACTGCTTTTGCCATCAATGTTTTACCGGTACCCGGCGCACCAATCAGTAATGCTCCTTTCGGAATTTTACCTCCCAGGTTGGTATATTTCTTAGGGTTTTTGAGGAAATCAACAATTTCCATCACCTCTTGCTTAGCTTCTTCTAAACCCGCAACATCATTAAAAGTAATGGTTACCTGAGATTCTTTATCAAAAAGCGTTGCCTTAGATTTACCGATATTAAAAATCTGACCACCTGCACCACCACCTGCACCGCCACCCATTCTTTTCATAATGAATACCCAGAATCCTACTAACAGAAGTACAGGAAGAATAAATGACATGAACCAGCCAG
>CAMBFY010000075.1 GCA_945865415.1 Sphingobacterium thalpophilum | reverse complement strand
AACATCCCAACCTTGTCGTGCAGCACCGGTATTTCCTGTTCCTATTAATTTTGCTCCCTGCTGTGCATTTGGTGCAAGTGTAGCGCTGACCGTAAAGGTTGTGGCAGATGTGACGGATCCACCGGCCGTTGTTAAGGATATTGTTCCTGTTGCCGATCCAGGCATAACCATTCCTACCAGACTGGTTCCGGTATTGGAAATGACAATCGCTGCTGTACCACCAATGGTAAAGGCTGTTGGAGTGCCAAGGTTGGTTCCGGTTATGGTCACCAATGTACCTACCGGGCCGCTGGATGGGCTAAAGGAAGTGATAGCTGGAGCTTGTGCGAAGAGGTTTAGAACCAGAAATTGTAAAGCCAATACACTAATCAGCGCAGGGAAAAGATTTCTTTTTTTCAAGGTTTATGGATTAGAATTAAAAAAGGTTTTCAAAAGGGGGCAAATTTTTTAAAAAAGAAAAATAGTTGAAATATTTTCCAGGAAAATATTTCAATATTAATTAAATTATTATTAGGAAAATGTTATTTATTAAGTTTCAAGAAATAAAATGTTTGTGACCTATGGGTTTGACTAATAGAAAAATTCGAATTTTTGGGAATGATCATTCTTGTTGAGATTCCTGTTAAGTTTTGAATTATTCTTAGCTTAAGTGTGTGATCACACGCATCACTGATAGGGCCCTTAAACTTTGAATTTAACCCAAACATCATTTCCAATATTCCAAAAAATCTTGTGGTAACGCTTTTTGCAACATATTCTGATAAATAAACCTCACATTTTCCTGAGTGCTGTGCCTCGCTTTTGAACCTCCCCAGCCATGACGCTCGCCCGGATAAAGCATAAATTCAAAATGCTTGTTCAAATCCTGTAATTTATCAATTAGTTGTATGCTGTTTTGCAGGTGTACATTATCATCCATGGTGCCATGCACAATGCGCAGACTTCCTTTCAGCTTATCAGCATAGGTAAGTGCTGAAGTAATTTTATATCCTTGCGGATTGTTTTGAGGTGTTCCCATAAAGCGCTCGGTATAATGAGTATCATACAATCCCCAATCAGTTACCGAATAATTGGCAATACCATGCGTAAACACATCAGCACCATAAGTTAAGGCCATGGCTGCCATGTATCCGCCAAAGCTTCCACCTGTGATACCAATTTTGCTGCCGTCTACATAGGGTTTTGACTTAAGCAGAATTGCGGCATCCATATAATCTTCAATTTCATATTTCCCCATTTTACGGTAAATGAAATCCATGCCAGTTTTGCCCAAATGCCCTGAACTTCGGTTATCTAGGGCAACCTGAATCACGCCTTCTTTAGCCCACCAATAGGTCTGCCCCAGAGGACTGCTCCATCTGTCGAAAACCCTACCAGCATCCGGTCCGCCATAAACTGAAATCCATACCGGGTATTTTTTAGCAGGGTCAAAATTCAGGGGTAAAATAACGGTCATTGGCAGTTCCAGTCCGTCGCGGGTTTGATAATAGGATAACTCGGTCTTTGGAAGTTTGAAGGAATCGTATGCCAAACCTTTTGCATCTGCAAGTTCCCGAATAACATTGCCTTTAGTGTCCATCAAGGCAGATTTTGGTGGACTGCTTAAATTTGAATAGGTGGTGATGAAGTGTTTTCCATCCGGTGCGAGACTGATTTGATGATCATAATTGCCGAAAGTTAGGCGCTGTGGTTCTTCAGTTCCCTTCAAACTAACCCGGTAGAGGTCGTTACGGGTTGAATTTTCCTGTCTTGCGGTGAAGTAGATATCCTGGGCTCTTTCGTCTACCAAAAGAAGCTCTGTCACGCGCCAGCTTCCAGAAGTGAGCTGCTTTTTCAAGTTACCTTCCAAACCAAAATAATAAAAATGTCCCCAGCCGCTTTTATCGCTTTTCAGGATAAAACCCTGTCCGTTCTTGAAAAAATACATGTTTTCAAACCAGTCGACCCAAGTATTTTGTTTTTCTTCATAAATAATACTTTTAACTCCGCTCTGAGGGTTTACACTGTATATGATCAGGTTATTCTGGTCGCGGTTCATCCATTGCATCCAGAGAGATTTGCTATCAGCCATCCAGAATGGAGTACCAAAATACTGATCCATTTTAGGGTCAAAATCAGTCCATACAATTTCTTTGCTACCGGCATTGACCATTCCTGTTTTAACCTCCGGATTTTTGTCTCCAGCTTTTGGATATCTTGTATTTTCAAGAAAACCATGCTGACCTTTTGAATTGTAGATCGGGAAAACCGGTACTTTGGAGTCGTCGAATCGCATAAATGCAATCTTTTTGCTGTCAGGACTCCACCAGAAAGCCTTGTAACGGCTTGCTCTGCCTAAAATCTCTTCAAAATAGACCCATGATGCCCATCCGTTATAGATCACATCAGAACCATCAGTAGTATAGCGGGTTTCGGCATTGGTATTGACATCAATTGAATAAAGGTCATTATTACGGGTAAATGCGACCTGTGTACCATCTGGAGATAGCGTTGGGTTCTTCTCAAGCATCGTATCCCTGGTCAGTTGCTTTTCAATCCCGGCAGCACTTTTATAAAACACATCCTTGTTCTTAACAGAAACTGAGGCTTCGTTGACCTGTGCAGGTGCCGATGGAATAGCTTCTCCGCTGCGAACGTCAACAGTATAAGGTTTACTTTGACGATATTCAATATAATGAGAATCATCTGCCCAGCCCCGATAAAATGGCATTGGATTTAGCAAATCCTTTGGTTGATTACCAAAGACTTCCTTGAAATTCAGTTCTTTTAATTGAGCCTGCGTGTATGAAGAAAACAATATCAGGTTTAAAATGAGGGCAAAAAATGTCTTAGTATTCATAAGTGAACGTTCAGAATATGGAGTAAATAATTTAGGTCTGTGGATATTATGCTGGTTAAGGGCATATATTTTACCAAAGGTATAAAAAATGAGTTATTTTCGAATGTGTCAAAATTTTGGCAAAAGAAATACATTTTTCAGCATAAAGATTTTACTTCAGAGAATGATTTTTGTACTATTATAGGACATGGAACCCAATCTTACAAACTACAAAGACCTGCAGGATTTTGGAAACCTTGAACTGCTTTCGAAACAGGTAGTTGAAGGTTTTATAACGGGACTCCATAAAAGTCCATTTCATGGTTTTTCGGTTGAATTTGCCGAACACCGGCTTTACAATACCGGAGATTCGGTAAAGAATGTGGATTGGAAACTTTTTGGTCGGACAGATAAACTATTTGTAAAGCGCTTCGAAGAGGAAACAAATTTAAGGTGTCAAATAGTCTTGGATGTCTCTTCTTCAATGTATTTTCCAGAAAAAGATTTTAATAAATTATTGTTTTCTGTGTATTCGGCTGCTTCTTTAATGTATTTGTTTAAGAAGCAAAGGGATGCCTTTGGGCTCAGTTTATTTTCTGATAAACTGGAACTATCTACAGTTGCTAAATCCACGGCAGTACATCAGAAATATTTATTTTCAGAGCTTGAGAATTTATTGAATAGAAAGGGCAGGGACAGTCGCACGGCCGTGGCTTCTGCATTGCATCAGATCGCAGAAATGATTCATAAGCGTTCTCTGGTTATCATATTTAGTGATATGCTGGTGGGGGAGTGGGAGGATGGGTTATCTGAGATTTTTTCAGCCTTGCAGCACCTCAAACACAACAAACATGAAGTAATTATCTTTAATATCCTGGATCATAAAATGGAAATGGACTTTAACTTCGAAAATCGACCTTATCATTTTATAGATATTGAGAATGGTGAAGAACTAAAAGTCCATCCCAATAATGTTAAGGAAGCTTATATTGAGGCTTTTGATACTTATCATAAAGAATTGAAACTAAAGTGTGCCCAATACAAGATTGATCTGATTGATGCGGATATACATGATGGGTTTTATCAGGTACTTCATTCCTATTTAATTAAAAGGGGGAAGATGAGTTGACAATTGGCAATTGGAAAAGGGTAATCTAGAAAGACAAATGTTCTGATAAAAATCAAAGCTGGTACCTTATATTGAAATTAGTTAGCCTTTGGTCTTTAATGGCAAATAATTTCTTTCTAGCTTGTTTGAATGTTTCCATCCTAGCATGGAGAAAGGAATTGAGTCCTGGCTACCCTGTATTTATGACAAAGGTTAAGTATATAACATATGGTTATAGAACGTCTTCTGGCCAAAGTAGTATCTATACGTTTACTTTTTTTCCGCCTTGGCTGGTGCGGTAGAGCTAAGCCAAGCCTTAATCCTAACTTTCGAAGCATCAGACGCAGCGGCGGGGTTTTGGTCCTTTTTTCCTGAAGAAAAAGGACTAGGCCTCCGCGGCTATGAGCGGAATAAACTACTTTAGCTGAATTTAATTGATGGGTTAGAGAATTTAAATTAAATTTTTTATCGCACCTTGTTTTAATTTAAATCATACAAATAGAAAACAAACATGAAAAAAGTACTCCTCTCTTTCGCTGTAATTATAATTATGAGTTCCATGCAAATCCAAAAGCCTGTTAAGGTCATTTTCTTTGGTGATTCGATTACCCGGGCGGGGCTTGAGCCGGAAGGATATATTACCCTGATGAAGAATGCTTTGCGCGGAAAGACAAATCCTGAATTTGAACTCATCGGAGCCGGAATTGGTGGAAACAAGGTCTATGATCTCTTTCTGAGGTTTGAAGAAGATGTGCTTAGTAAAAAGCCGGATGTGGTGGTAATGTATGTCGGGGTAAATGATGTCTGGCATAAACAAAGCTCACAAACCGGTACCGATCCGGATAAGTTTATTGCTTTTTATACTGCAATGATTAAGAAATTACAGACTGCCGGTATCAGGGTTATTGCTTGTACCCCGGCAGCAATTGGAGAGCGTACCGACTTCAGCAATGCACAGGATGGGGATTTGAATCGTTACAGTAACATCATCCGGGACTTAGCTAAGAAATACTCCTGTGGGTTAGTTGATCTGAGGAAGGCATTTTTGGATTATAATCTTAAAAATAATTTGGAAAATAAGGAATCAGGGATTTTAACTACAGACAGGGTGCATTTAAATCCTGCAGGCAACAAACTGGTTGCTGATCTGATGCTTAAAGTACTATCTGAAAAATAAAAAAGCTCTGAGTTTAATTCCGGAGCTTTTTTAAATTTTTATCTTCTCTTGTTGCCGAAGTGCCTTCGAGGACTCCCGCTTGCAGCATCTCTTGCCGAATCGGAAGCAGGTTTTTTACCTGAACTGCCTTTCTTTTTGGTCGATTGACTAAAAATAAATGATGCAGCACGCATATGATAGGGCTGATCTTCAGTAACAGGAATCTCCCTGCCGATCAATTTCTGAATATCTTTCAGGTATTCCATCTCTTCCTCATCACAGAATGATAGGGCGATTCCGCTTGCTCCTGCACGACCTGTACGGCCGATGCGATGGACATAGGTTTCCGGAACATTCGGTAATTCATAATTAATCACATGCGAAAGCTCATCAATATCAATTCCTCTTGCTGCAATATCTGTTGCGATTAAAGCTTTGATTTGTCCGCTTTTGAAATTGGACAAAGCTTTTTGACGTGCATTCTGTGATTTATTTCCATGAATCGCTTCTGTTTTAATTCCAGCTTTAACAAGGTCTTTCGTGATCTTATCGGCACCATGCTTGGTCCGGGTAAAGATCAAAGCGGATTTGATGCTCTTGTCATTCAGAAGGTGGATCAGCAATTTTTTCTTATCGCCCTTTTCTACGAAAAACAGGGATTGATCAATTGTATCAGCAGTGGTTGAAGGAGGGGTAACTTCCACTTTTTCAGGATTCACAAGGATCGTATTCGCCAGTTTTTGTATTTCCGGGGGCATTGTTGCGGAGAAAAACAAGGTTTGACGTTTTTGCGGAATCTTGGTGATGACCTTCTTTACATCATGGATAAATCCCATATCCAGCATGCGGTCTGCTTCATCAAGCACAAATATTTTGAGATAATGTAAATGAACAAACTTCTGATTGATTAGGTCTAATAATCTTCCCGGGGTTGCAATGAGGATGTCAATTCCCGACTTTAATGCAGATACCTGCGAGCCTTGCGAAACACCACCAAAGATGACAGCATGTTTCATACCAGTATGGCGACCATAAGCGGCAAAGCTTTCGCCGATTTGAATAGCAAGCTCACGGGTTGGAGTTAAAATGAGGCATTTGATTGCTCTTGGCCCCTTATCATAAATCTTGCCACCTTCAAGGATTTGAATAATCGGAATAGCGAAAGCAGCAGTCTTACCTGTGCCTGTTTGCGCACATCCCAAAAGATCTTTACGTTCTAAAATGATTGGTATGGATTGTTCCTGTATCGGAGTGGGGGCATTATAACCTTCTGTTTTTAAAGCCTTTAAAATAGGCTCAATAATATTTAATTCTTCGAATAACATGTAATGATTTTACATTGCTGTTAAAAATACCAGCAATTTTTTTATTGGCGCAAAGGTACGGGTTTAAAATGATAATGTATATCTACTGATCATTGTGAGATTTAAGACTTGTATGCATCCAGTGCATCCAATATTATTCTGCAGGCCAGCTTTATCTCTTCCTCGGATATGATTAATGGCGGAGCAATACGCATTGCGGTATCGCAATGCAAAAACCAGTCGATGATTATTCCTTTATCGGAGCAGTAATTACTTACGAATTCTACCTGTTCGAAAGAACTTAGCTGGATGCTCAGCATCAATCCTTTTCCCCTTATTTCTTTTATTTCGGGATGATGAAGGTGTTTTTTGAACCATGATTCTTTAATTGAAACGTCATTAACCAGGTTTTCTTCCAGTATCACTTCCAAATTTGCAAGTCCGGCGGCACAGCTTACCGGGTGCCCACCAAAAGTGGTGATATGCCCCAGTATTGGGTTCACTTTTAGCGCAGACATAATCTCATGGCTCGAAATAAATGCACCGATAGGCATTCCGCCACCCATGCCTTTGGCAAGAAGAAGAATGTCAGGCTTGATGTTAAAATTCTCAAAACCAAATAGTTTACCTGTACGGCCGAAACCTGTTTGTATTTCATCCAAAATAAGCAGTGTGCCGGTCTGATCACATTTTTTGCGCAAAGCCTTCATGTATTCTAGATCAGGAACGCGAACACCCGCTTCTCCCTGAATTGTTTCGATAATTACGGCGGCAGTGTCTACACTTATATGCTCAAGATCAGCAATTTTATTAAACTCAATAAATCGTATTTCTGGTAAGAGCGGACGGTAAGCTTGTTTATAATACTCATTTCCCATCACGCTCAGTGCTCCCTGTGTACTGCCATGGTAAGAATTTCGGCATGCAATTAGTGCTGATCTGCCTGTAAAGCGTTTTGCCAGTTTCATGGCACCTTCTGTGGCTTCGGCACCAGAGTTTACAAAATAGACTGAGCTAAGGGAATCAGGCAGGATGGAGCTTAGTTTTTCTGCAAACTTGACCTGTGGTGATTGCACATATTCCCCATAAACGGTGAGGTGAAGGTATTTATCAGCCTGGTTTTTTATAGCCTGTACAACTCTTGGATGGCGATGACCAATGTTGCTAACTGCAAATCCGGAAACCAGATCCATATAGCTTTTGCCGGATTGGTCATAAAGAAACATGCCTTCGGCCCTTTCAATTTCGAGTAAACGGGGAAATGGGGATGTTTGAGCAGTATTTAACAGAAAAAGCTGACGCGGGCTAAGCATGATCAAAAATACATAAATAAAATGCAGGCAATGAATAGGATGAAGAATTGCCGTATTTTTTCTAACAGAGGCCTTTGCCGGGCTGCCCTTCCAGATGAAAAACAGCCCCGGGTAAAATAAACCTTACCGAAGGAGGTAGCTTCCGGCTAATGGTAATATGATTTAGAAGGAGATTTTTTGCCGGAACTACCCCGGAGGAAAGGACTGAACTGAGCCATAGCACGCAGGTATTGGTTTCAAAAAACTAATTATTTTGGATCTATAACCTTATCTGAATAATTAATGGATGTACCATTACCCTTCATTATGGCGCTCAGGTTAAATTTAAACTATTCCCTTCTCCGATGATTCAACTGCTTAATCAAATGCTCTCTGAACTCCCGCTCTGCATGGTACAGCAGTAAGACCTTCTCAGCTGGAATAGCTTTCAAATAAATTTTTTTATATTTTTTTTTCAGCTCAAGCATTTTGCTTTCATAGCTAAGGTCTAGATTAATCTTGTCATTTGAATCAATATCAGTTTTTTTACGGTCTTCCCTTCTCTTTCTCATCAGTCCCATCAATTCTTTTTGGTAATTATTGTATACCGGCCAGAATTTTTGGGCTTCTTCAGTTGTCAGATCAAGTTTTTTGGTAATGAAAGCTACTTTGATAGCTTCAATACGCTGGTAATGCTCCCGACGGTCCTGAGCAATTAAATCTGTTGACATAGTCAGGAACATGATTAAACCCAAAAGCCCTTTCTTTACTAATCCTTTCATCTATTTATATTTATTGACCTTTTTGGTCAGATGGAACTTTTAATGATTAAAATAAACATTCCTCTATAAATTTGACGTTTACTTTTATCATAACGGATTCATAATGTTGTATTATTTATATACTGTTCAATATCTTCATCAGAAACGTCGTTTGATACCTGTTGCAGGCCATCTTCAGTAATATTATCTATCAGAAATTGGGTATCGTTTACAGTGCTGTGAAACTGAAGGTAATTAATGATGTCCTGATCAGGAACTTTTGATAACTGCTGATTAAAGATGTAGCTTGATGAATTAAAATAAAAGAATATCCCGATGACGAAAACAACGCTTGCAGCTGCAGAATAACGTATCCATGATGGAAACATGTTTTTCAGCGTTGCAGGTGCTTTCTTCTCCTCAATTTTTGAATTAATGCGCTTAGCAAGGCTGTTAAAATAGGCATCGGTTACTTTAAACCCTTCGGAAGGAGCCAGATTCTGAATAGTATCTATGGCTAAACGATCTTCAATCCTGCCTGCTAATTGATTAAAATAATTTTCAGGTAATTTAAACTCTTCTTCATTTTCAAACCGGGCATTTTCGAGTTTGGCAAGAGTATTCAGGTTTTCATTCAAAGATTCAAAATAAGCGGGAGGAACAGAAAAAGGGTTTTTCTTGCTAATCACAGCAAGCGAAGGAGCCTCTTTTAACCAATCCTTATCTGAATTCATCGTTTCCATATTCTTTTGATACACACGGGATAAAAAGGTTTAATCAGAATTTAATAATATCTGTTCAATTTTTTTCACTGCAATATGAAAAGATGCTTTCAGGGCACCAACACTGGTACCCAGAATTTCAGAGATCTCTTCGTATTTTAAATCATCAAAATATTTCATGTTAAACACCAGCCTTTGTTTTTCGGGCAGCGTCAATATAGCTTTTTGAAGTTTCATTTGAGCTTTATCGCCATCAAAATACGGACTATCAGCCAGTTTTTCAGCCAGATCCAGACCATTTGAATCATCCAAAGATACGCTGTTCCTCAATTTTTTGCGATTCAGAAATGTGATGCTTTCATTTGTGGCAATACGATAGATCCAGGTAAATAATTGTGAGTCACTCCTGAAATTTGCCAGATTCTTCCAAACCTTAATAAATACATCCTGCACAAGGTCATCCGTATCATCATGATCAATGACCAATCTTCGGATATGCCAATAAATCTTTTTCTGATATTTTTCCAGGAGCAGATTAAAGGACTCATGCCTGGTGTTTTCCCTCGAAAATTTTTCTATGATTTCAGAATCCTCTACCTGCATATCTTTGTTATTGCTTAGGATTCCCTGCTTCAAGGTAATTTATTTGCGTTTCATTACCCTTTTCACAGCATTTATAATATCCTCGGTATCTAAACCATATTTTTTCATCAGTTGATCAGGAGTACCGCTTTCACCAAAACTATCGTCTACTGCAACATATTCCTGAGGAACCGGATTGTTTCTGGTTAAAACCTGCGCAATACTATCGCCTAAACCGCCGTAGCGATTGTGCTCTTCGGCAGTAACGACACAACCTGTCTTTGCAACTGATTTTAAGACTGCTTCTTCATCCAAAGGTTTAATGGTATGTATATTAATTATTTCTACCTTGATTCCTTCTTCAGCAAGTTTTTCACCGGCCTCGATTGCTTTCCAAACCAAATGTCCGGTAGCGAAAATACTTACGTCAGTTCCTTGATTAACCATCCATGCTTTGCCAATTTCGAATTTTTGATCCGGATCTGTAAAAACAGGTACAGTAGGTCTGCCAAATCTTAAATAAACCGGACCATGATGATCTGCAATCGCGATAGTTGCAGCTTTTGTCTGGTTATAATCGCAAGGATTGATTACTACCATTCCCGGTAGCATTTTCATCATGCCAATATCTTCCAGAATCTGATGAGTAGCACCATCTTCCCCGAGGGTAAGTCCGGCATGTGAAGCACAAATTTTTACATTCTTATCTGAATAGGCAATGGACTGTCTAATCTGATCATATACACGACCGGTCGAGAAGTTAGCAAATGTACCTGTGTAAGGAATTTTACCACCGATAGTTAAACCGGCTGCAATGCCCATCATATTTGCTTCTGCAATTCCGATCTGAAAAAAGCGTTCGGGAAATTCTTTGATAAAAGCATCCATTTTTAAGGAGCCAATTAAATCGGCACATAAAGCAACTACTTTATCATTTTTCTTTCCAACTTCAAGTAAACCTGCTCCAAATCCTGAACGGGTATCTTTTTTCTCGGTATATGTGTATTTCTTCATATAATAAATCAAAGGGGGCCTATAATTTAAAAGGCTAAAATTTTTAAATGTGTTTGATTGGGGATTCAGGTTTTGATCCCTTAATAATCGCCAAGGGTTTCTTCCAATTGACCCAAAGCCAATGCGAGCTGATCATCATTAGGAGCAGATCCATGCCATTTATGAGTATGCATCATAAAATCAACTCCATTTCCCATCATGGTTTGCATCAGAATCATGATCGGCTTTCCTTTAAATGTTTTGCTGATCGCTAGATCAAGAACACTTACAACATCAGCCATATTATTTCCACTCATCTCAAGTACTTCCCATCCGAAAGCCTCCCATTTGGCCCTTAAATTTCCTAAAGATAAAATGACATCAGTTGGTCCGTCAATTTGCTGTCCGTTAACATCAATAGTAGATATCAGATTGTCAATTTTATTATGGCTTGCATACATTGCTGCTTCCCAGGTTTGACCTTCCTGAAGTTCTCCATCGCCATGCAATGAAAATACAAGTCTGTTATC
>CAMBFY010000074.1 GCA_945865415.1 Sphingobacterium thalpophilum | reverse complement strand
GGAAATTTTTGATAAATAATTTTGGTTTTGGAGCTTATTTCAAAATTTTTATTAGATTTTTTAGATTTTTTTATGTTTTTACGTATCAAAACATTTATTTTTAACAAAGTTTAATCAAAACCTAGTAAAACGATGTCATCTTTAAGATTCCAAGCATTAAATGCTGTACTTTCCAGGACTATTCCTGAAGTCAAATCTCCTGCAACCAAACTTTCTGATCTATATGGTGTGAATGTATTCGACCAGAAAAAAATGAAGGATACTTTATCCAAGGAAGCTTACAACGGTATTATAGAATCTGTAAATTCGGGTACCCCGATTGACAGAAGTATTTCAGAGCAAGTGGCTTCAGCTATGAAATCATGGGCCATGTCAAAAGGTGCAACACATTATACACACTGGTTCCAGCCCTTAACAGGAAGCACAGCTGAAAAGCATGATTCCTTTTTTGAGCCAGGTTCAGATGGACACGGCATTGAAAAATTTTCAGGTGAGGCTTTGGCACAACAAGAACCGGATGCATCAAGTTTTCCTAATGGTGGTATAAGAAGTACTTTTGAAGCTCGCGGATATACTGCATGGGATCCATCATCTCCTGCATTTATAATTGGATCCACCTTGTGTATTCCTACAGTATTTATTTCATATACCGGTGAAGCACTTGATTATAAAGCTCCCCTGTTAAAGGCCATCAGTCTGATGGATAAAGCAGCAGTTTCTGTTGCCCAGTATTTTGATAAAGGAATTGAAAAAGTAAATAGTTCGCTTGGTATCGAGCAAGAGTATTTCCTGGTTGACATTGCTTTATTTAATGCAAGACCTGATATGTATTTAACAGGTAGAACACTATTCGGCCATATGTCTGCTAAAAATCAGCAATTAGATGATCACTATTTTGGATCAATACCGGAACGAGTTCTCGCATTTATGGAAGATCTTGAAATTGAAGCAATAAAACTTGGGATACCGTTAAAGACCCGTCATAATGAAGTAGCGCCTTCTCAATTTGAATGTGCTCCTTTGTATGAAGAAATGAACCTTGCCATTGATCATAATTCATTGTTAATGGATTTGATGGATAAAGTTGCAAGAAGACATAATTTCAAAGTTTTATTACATGAAAAACCATATGCAGGTATTAATGGATCAGGTAAACATAATAACTGGTCAATGATTACCAACACTGGTAAAAATCTGCTTTCACCGGGTAAAACACCTAAAAATAATTTAATGTTCCTTACATTCTTTGTAAATACAATCCGAGCTGTATATGAATATTCAGATTTATTAAGGGCATCAATAGCTTCAGTTAATAATGATCATCGCCTTGGTGCTAATGAAGCTCCACCTGCCATTATCTCTACCTTTCTCGGAAGTCAGTTAAGCGATTTACTAGATGAGATAGAAACTTCAAGAGTAACTTCAAAAATGAAGCAGGACTCAGCCTTATGGACAAATATTCCAAAAATTCCTTCAATCCTTTTGGATAACACGGATCGTAACCGTACTTCTCCTATGGCATTTACCGGCAATAAATTCGAGCTGCGTGCAGTTGGTTCTTCGGCAAATTCAGCCAATCCAATGACGGTATTAAATGTTATTGTAGCCGATCAGTTGAATAAGTTTAAAGCGGAAGTAGATAAACTGATTAAAAAAGGCGAAAAGAAAGATGTAGCTATTATGACCGTAATCAAACGTTACATCAAAGAATCGAAGAATATCCGGTTTGAAGGTAATGGTTCTAGTGAAGAATGGGCTATAGAAGCTGAAAGAAGAGGTTTATCAAATATTAAAACTACACCAAAAGCTCTTGATGTATTATTAGATCCAAAAACCGATAAATTATTTGAAGATACCGGCGTATTTAGCAAGCGTGAGTCGCATGCCCGTCATGAAATCTTACTGGAAAGTTACTACAAAAAATTACAGATAGAGGCCCGGGTTATGTGTGATTTAATTGATAATATGATTATACCTACTGCAATCAGTTATCAAACAACCTTAATCGAAAACGTAAAAGGTTTGAAAGAAATAGGACTTGGAGAAGACACCTATCATGCCCAGCTAGAGATTATTAAAAAAATATCTATGCATGTAAACTTTATCAGAACCTCCAACCTGGAAATGGTAAATGAACGTAAAAAAGCAAATAATATTGAAGATATCCGTGACAAGTCTATTGCTTACGATGAAAAAGTGAAATCATACTTTGAACCAATCCGTTATCATGTGGATAAATTGGAACAACTGGTTGATGATACAAAATGGCCACTTCCGAAATTCAGAGAGTTGCTGTTTATTAAATAGATATGAGATTTTAAATATGAGATATGAGACAAAGTTCTGCTTCGGCGGAACTTTGTTGTTTATAGCCTATCTCAAATCTCATGTCTCACATCTCAATTCTAAGTACTATTTTTACATCAATGTCAGATCTAAAATATAACCAACGGGGCGTTTCTGCCGATAAAGAAGATGTTCATAATGCCATTAAAAATATAGATAAAGGTATTTTTCCAAAGGCTTTTTGTAAAATTATTCCGGATATTCTTGGATCTGATGATGATTATTGTAATATAATGCATGCAGATGGTGCCGGTACAAAATCATCATTGGCTTATGTTTACTGGCGGGAAACCGGCGACTTATCCGTATGGAGAGGAATCGCACAAGATGCGATCATCATGAATCTTGACGATCTGCTTTGTGTTGGGGCTACAGACCATATTTTATTGTCATCAACCATTGGCAGAAATAAAAATCTAATTACCGGAGAGGTAATTGCCGAACTGATCAATGGAACCGAAGATATCCTCAAGGAATTACGAGAACTAGGTATAGGCATCTATTCAACCGGGGGAGAAACTGCTGATGTTGGCGACATCGTCAGAACCTTGATTGTGGATTCTACTGTAACATGCAGGATGAAAAGATCGGAAATTATTTCGAATGATAAAATCCAAAAAGGTGATGTCATTGTGGGACTTTCATCTTATGGTAAAGCCAGTTACGAAACTGAGTACAATGGAGGAATGGGTTCCAATGGTTTAACCTCGGCAAGACATGATGTATTTCATAAATATATCGCCGAAAAATATCCAGAAAGCTATGATCCTGCAGTTCCCTACGAACTGCTTTTTTCAGGTAATAAAAAATTGACAGATCGTATTGATATCCCTCCTACTGATTTTAATGAAAGTCAAAGTATCAGCACAGGAAAACTTGTTTTATCCCCAACCCGAACTTATGCTCCCATCATTAAAAAGATTCTTGATCAATACCGCTCCAGGATTCATGGCATGGTGCACTGCAGCGGAGGCGCTCAAACTAAGATTCTCCACTTCATTGATAATTTGCATATCATAAAAGATAACATGATGGCCGTTCCACCACTTTTCAGCTTAATTCAGGAGCAATCGGGAACAGACTGGAACGAGATGTATAAAGTCTTCAATATGGGGCACAGGATGGAATTATATGTACCATCAGAAATTGCAAATGATATTATTAGAATTTCAAAGCAATTTAATGTTGATGCACAAATTATCGGTCGCGTTGAAGATTCCATCAGGAAACAAGTCACTATTCGTTCTGCCTACGGGGAATTCAACTATGTTTGAGATAAGGTTGTAAGATAAGAAGATGAAAAGATTTAAATAAGGCTGAAAAGGTTTGAAACCCTTTCAGCCTTACTTCTAAATTTTGTCTATAATATTTGCCAGGCTGATAAGCGACAACAGTCAATAACTCACTCGGTTTTCTTTAATACCAATTTATCTTTTGGGACGGGTAATTTGTTAGTCCTGATGTCCAATTCATTGATAATATTCTTTGCTCCTCCCAATACATCAATACACCAAAGTACAAATCTAATGTCTAATGAGATTGTACGCTTATATTCTTTATCAAAGGCAATATCTCCACTCATTGCCTCCCAGTTTCCATCAAAAGCTACACCGATAAGCTCTCCATCTCCAGTAATAACCGGAGACCCTGAGTTACCACCTGTAATATCATTATTACTGATAAAACCAACGTTAAGAGTTCCATTTTCAGCATATTGCCTGAAGTCTCGTTTTGCATACGCATCAATTAACGATTGAGGAAGATCAAATTCATCATCCCCCGGTTGATATTTTGCCATCATACCATCAATTGTGGTCGTAATATTATAGGTAATTCCATCTTTCGGACTATAATTCTGAATTTGTCCGTAACTGATACGCATAGTAGAATTGGCATCAGGATAAATTAAAGCACCTTTGTTTTTTGACAAAAGGGCTTTGAGGTACAAATTATCTAAACGATTTTTCTCTGCCTGAAACTGACTATAAAGAATACCGAAATTATTTTTTATATAGTCCTGAGGATTTAAATTCACCGCATATTTATAAGCTGGGTCATTTTGAAGATCTTCCATTGAAGGATTATCTAAAAACTTTCTCACGCTTGCAGGTTCAATAAGTTTACTGTTTTTCCATAAATTTTCTGCATAATTTTGGAAAGTAGCCTCAGGGGACCCCTTCCAGAAATCTTCTACGATTAATGTAATAAACTTCGGATGTTGTGATTTGGGAACATCATGGTAAAATGAAGTCAATATCTGAGCGAAGATCTTCTTATCAGCAATTTCATTATAAGTCTTTTCATATGCATTAACTGTAATGTTTAAATTCTGTTTAAGCTGTGCTGTATATGCTGCATCATCTTTACGGGCATTCATAGCCTTGATGGCATTTCCAAGTTGAGAAGCGTTTCTAATCCATGGCGTGGCCAACAGACCTTCATTGAGGTAAGTAAAATGGACAGCATAGGGTTCGAAAGCAGCATAAGCATTTTTATATTGAACCATTAGACTTGCATTTTCAGGTGTTGATGCAGCCCATTGACTGAATTCATTTTCCTGCTTTTGCTTTTCTTCAAAAATTTTCAATCGCTTTAGCTGCTCGGTCTGACCAATAAAATACTTCCAGTAATTAGCAATATTGGCATGGATTGATGAAAGCGCAAGTCTGATATTGTCACTTTTATCCATCTCCTCTTTCCATGCTTTTAAACGAATATCACGCAGCTTAACGATGGTAGGATTTGTTTTTTCGACAGCCATTTGAACTCCATAAGAAGTTAGATAGCGATCTGTGCGGCCAGGAAAGCCATAAACAATAGAGAAATCGCCATTTTTTACACCTTTGATGGAAATAGGAAGTGATTTTTTAGGGGTGTAAGGCTTATTGTTGGCAGCATACGTCGCCGACTTATTATTCTGATCTGCATAAACGCGAAAAAGTGAGAAATCACCTGTTTGTCGAGGCCATTCCCAATTATCGGTATCACCGCCAAATTTACCGATTGACTGAGGAGGAGTGCCTACCAGGCGAACATCATTAAAACGTTCGTAAATAAAAAGCAGGAATTGGTTGGCTTTATAAACATCTCTAACATCAGCTTCTAAGGTACTACCTGCAGTAGCATCAGCAGTAATCGTTTTACTGATTTCTGCAATTTTTGCTGCTCTGTCTTTCTCATCAACACCATTTAAAGCAGCCATTACTTTTGGTGTTACATCTTCCATACGGACTAAAAAACGGACAAAAAGACCTTGAATTGGCTTCTCCTCCTGATTAGACTTGGCATAAAATCCATTATCCAAAATATTGTTCTCTACCGTTGAGTTAGATGCAATGGCATCATATCCACAATGATGATTCGTTAAGATCAGGCCATTTTTTGATATAATTTCACCGGTACAAAATCCACCGAAAGAAACAATAGCATCTTTGATACTGGCTTTATTGACACTATAGAGGTCTTCAGGAGTTAACTTGAAGCCCTGCTTTTTCATTTGATCGTAATTCTTGCCAATGAGCATTGGCAGCCACATCCCTTCATCAGCCTTAACCAGATTTGCAAAACCTAGTGTAAATGCAAGAATAAAGGCCACGACACAATTCAGTCTTTTCATAAATAAAATGTTTAATAATTGGTTAAAGCAAATATACAGTCTAAACAAAGAAAAGCAGTTTATACCCTTGTTAAAATTCAAAAAAAAAGCTCCGGATGTAATCCGGAGCTTTTCTATAGTTTGAATCTGTTACTGGAAATTATAACGGAAACCAAATTGCATATAATAAGTAGAAGAAAAAGTCTGAGAGGTTCCAAAAGTGGAATCAATCGGCTTGTTATTAAAAGTATTTAACCAGAATGTTGGCCTAACTGCTCCTCCTGGAGTTAAAGCTGATACGTTTTGTGGCACAAGTAAACCTGCAGATTTGACAAAATCAATCGTTCCCCAGCTACTATTCAGCATATTACCGAAGTTCATTATATCCATAGTGAACTGGAAATTGTTCTTGCTTTTGCCAGAGTTTTTGAAAATTTCTTGTGTAAATCTTACATCAACCTGATTTCTCCATGGTAGTTTTGCACCATTACGCTCTGCGAACTTACCCTTATTTTCTCTTAGGTAATCATCCTGCTCAATGTAAGCGAAGAATAAATCACTCTGCTGTTGAGCAGTGTAAGCAACACTACTTGTTGCTGAAGAAGCAGGACGAGGTGCGAATGTAATTTCACTTGCATCTTTTGGAATATAAATCAAATCATTAGTTTGACCATCACGATTAAAGTCTGAAGAATAAGTGTAAGAGAATCTTCCCTGATGAGAAGCTTCATAAAACATAGACACTGAAGTGGCAAGATTTTTAATGTATTCTTTACGATACGTTAAGCCGGCAACAACACGATGTGGTATATTAAAATTAGAATAACTCAAACCCGGATTATTTCCTGTATTGGAAGTTCTGTTTAATGACCAGGTATTAAATAATTGATCACCGTTTCCATCAAAAAGCACTCTTTGATCGCTTCTGGTGTAGGATAACTGAGCTGATAGTCCTCTGCTGAAGCTCTTATTTAAAGAAGCAGTTAGAAACCATGAATGACCATCCTGCGCATTATCCAATACAACAGGATTTAAGGCACCTGTAGCTGTAGCACTTGCCTGACCTGTTGGAGTCAACTTATTAATAAATTTAGCAACGTTTGCACTTGGGTACATTGGACGGTTGTCTGGGTATCCTGAAACATTTAAAGCAACAGGATTTACCAGATTCGGATTAATTCCTTTAGCAATATTAAGGTCTTTGTTAAATATTCCCTCAACAGTACCAATTATTCCCCATGGCAACTTGGCATCAAGGGCTAAACTACTTTTCCATGTTTGAGGAAATCTGAAATCAGGATCTATTGCACTAATAGTAGCAGGAATTGATGTTCCTGCAGCTGGTGGAGTAGCAGGAAGATACTTTCTTACATCCGGGCTAAATGGGCCCGGAGTATTTGCTGAACCATTCCAGTTTTGGGTGAATTGGATCAAACCGGCATCACCTGATTGAGCAACAATCCAAACAAAAGGCACTTTGGTTGTAAAAATACCGGTACCACCTCTTAATTGTAATGAACGGTCACCTTTTACATCATAATTGAAACCTACTCTTGGGGATAACATAATCCTTTCTTTAGGTAATACTCCGGTATCCAGTTTTCTACCTTCGGAAAAAGTTAAGGGAGCGATCAAAGGATGAGTTTTGATTTCAGGTACATCCGGATAGGTAGGTAATTCCAATCGTAACCCTGCAGTTATATTCAACTTTTCTCCTACACGGAAATTATCCTGGAAATAGGCGGAATACTGCTGGAATTGAAAAGATGGGAATGCCTGAGCATAACCCGGTGATAGCGAATAAGTTATTCCATAATCAGTTGGTTTTGCACCAGTTACAAAATCATTCCATGAATTGAAACGATAAGCACCTGTTCCAAAACGCTGAAAACCATTTTTTGTGGTACTGAAGTCCATCTGAATACCGGCTGTTAGTTCATGATTTCCTAAACTCATGGTTAAGTTATCAGTAAAGCTATAGGTTTTAACATCTCTTAAATTTCCGAAAGTAAAAGGCTCATATCCGAAACTTGTAAAAGCTGTACCATCTTTCATGATATCAACCAGGGGAAAAACATCGCTTTCAGATCCTCTTGGGTCATTCTGGTGCGTGTAACTACCTCTGAGCGTATTTGAAAATTTAGAGCCAAAGGTTGAGTTCAATTCTGCAGCCAGGGAATACTGATTTGCTTCCTGAGTATAGTTAGAATTACTAAAGTGTAAATGTCCAGGATTGTTCCTTCCACCATTGTTTGGAAAATTAAATCCTAATCCGCTAGTTGAGGTGCTGATAAAAAATGGAGTAGCACTCTCAACTTGGTTATAACGGATATTAAAACGATGATCCTTATTGATATTCCAGTCTAATCTAGCTAAAACTTTATTGTTGTAGCTTTCATTAGCATATCCCTGATAAGTTCCAGGATCATAATTATAAGTGTTAAGCAAATAGTTGCGAATATTATCCAATTCTACCATTGTTGGACGAGCAATATTCGGATTAGAACCAAACGGAGCTGACGGAGTGGCAGCCATCCTATCCTGACCTGGTCTAGCTTGAGCAGTTCGGTCAATATTGGCAAAGAAAAAGAGTTTGTCTTTAATAATTGGACCACCTAAACTAAGCGCAAACTGGGTTTCATCAAAACGCTGATTTACAATAGTATTTGAGCCAACTCGATCGCCTTGGTTGCCTTGATTCCTCGTTCCGAAAAACGCATTACCAAAAAAATCATTTCTACCTGATCTGGTAACAGCATTAATAGCACTACCAACAAAACCAGACATTCTAACATCATAAGGTGTTACATTCACTGATATTTCTTCAATCGCATCAATAGAAATTGGTGAACCACCTGCAGGTAAATTACTACCTATACCAAATTGATTGTTAAAATCAGAACCATCTACTGTGAAGTTGTTTTGACGATAATTACCACCACCAATGGATGGACCATTTGCCTGAGGAGTAAATTTAGTTAAGTCGTTAACACTTCTGCTAACCGTAGGAACGTTATAGATTTCGTTACGTCCAAGGTTGGTTGTAGAACCGGTTCGGTTTGCATTCAGTACAGAATTTGGGTCCTGAGCTGTAATCACAACTTCCTGAAGTTCCCTGCCGGAGGTATTCAGTAAGACATTTAAAACAAAAGGCTCACCCAGCTTCATTACAACTTCGCTGAATGACTCAGATTGATAACCTACATAGGAAACCACAATAAGATATGGACCACCTACACGCATGTTAGGGATGTTAAATCTACCGTCTACACCGGAAGAGGATCCATAAACGGTACCCGTAGGTTGATGTGTGGCTTTTATCGTAGCACCTATCAATGATTCCTTAGAATCGCGGATAGTACCTGATAAGCTACTTGTAGTAAGCTGGGCACTTAAATTAAATGCCGTTAATATTACAACAAGCGTTGAAAGTAAAAACTTCTTCATAAATTGTATTTTAAGTGAAAGTGATTAATTGGTTTTTTTAAATCGAGACAAATATATTGAGCTCTCTTGAATATTAAGTAGCTATTATGTTAATTTAATGTTAAGTTTCAAGAAATTTTTCTTCGATTCACACTTATCAACATACTTTGATTTAATCTGTATGGATAGTGCTATCAAATATTTCCAACCCGATAAGTATTTTGTTAGATTTGCACCGAATCTCAATGTATTTATAATATAGGCTATGAATTACGATATCATAATTATAGGAAGCGGACCAGGTGGATACGTGGCAGCTATTCGTGCATCTCAGTTAGGATTAAAAGTTGCAGTAGTAGAACGTGAATCCCTTGGAGGGGTCTGTTTAAACTGGGGTTGTATCCCCACCAAAGCGCTTTTAAAGAGTGCAAATGTTTTTGAATACATAAGCCATGCTTCAGATTATGGAATAAATGTAAAAGATGCAAGTGCTGATTTTGGTGCTATGGTAAAAAGAAGCCGAGGAGTTGCCGATGGAATGAGTAAAGGTGTTCAATTCCTGATGAAGAAAAATAAAATCGATGTGATTACCGGAACCGGGAAAATTAAAAAAGGTGGTAAGGTTGTTGTGAAAGATCAAGATGGATCAGACAAAGAATATACTGCTAAACACATCATTCTTGCAACCGGAGGCAGATCACGAGAATTACCAAACTTGAAACAAGACGGTAAAAAAGTAATTGGTTACCGTCAGGCAATGGTTTTAGCCCAGCAGCCGAAATCTATGATCATTGTTGGTTCAGGCGCCATCGGTGTGGAATTTGCATATTTCTATAATGCAATTGGTACCAAAGTTACTATCGTTGAATATCTGGATAATATAGTTCCGGTTGAAGATGAAGATATATCTAAACAATTGCTGCGAAGCTTTAAAAAATCAGGCATTAACGTGATGACCGGAACTAACGTAGAATCGGTTGACACTTCAGGAAGTGGATGTAAAGTCCTGGTAAAAACAGCTGTGGGCAATGAGACCATTGAGTGTGATGTTGTGCTTTCCGCTATTGGTTATAGTCCGAATATTGAAAATATCGGTTTAGAAGATGTCGGTGTCCTTGTAGAAAAAGGTCGTATACAGGTTGATGATTTTTACAAAACCAATGTTGAAGGAGTTTATGCGATAGGAGACGTTGTAAAAGGACAGGCTTTGGCACATGTTGCGTCTGCTGAGGGTATTATTTGTGTGGAAAAAATTGCAGGCCATCATCCTGAGCCTCTGAACTATAACAATATACCTGGTTGCACCTATTGCACTCCTGAAATTGCATCAGTTGGCTATACAGAAAAGGCTGCAAAAGATGCAGGATATGAGATTAAAGTTGGTAAATTCCCATTCTCTGCTTCAGGAAAGGCAAGTGCAGCAGGTGTAAAAGATGGGTTCGTTAAAGTAATATTTGATGCCAAATATGGCGAGTTTCTCGGTGCTCATATGATCGGAGCCAATGTAACTGAAATGATTGCTGAAGTTGTTGTGGCAAGGAAACTGGAAACCACTGGTATGGATATTGTAAAAACTGTGCACCCACATCCTACTATGAGTGAAGCAATCATGGAAGCGGCTGCTGATGCTTATGGGGAAGTGATTCATTTATAACTGACAGTTACCGAATATCCATCGTCAACTATCAATTAAAAAACAATGGTTTAGATCTATATAATCATCGGTGGTTTGTTCAATTGGCCTTCACAAGTTATCAAGCTAAAGCAAAAGAGTCTACAGGTATAGAATTTATTTTATGGATAACAGGTTTTTTGATCAGCTTATCCAAAAGTATGTACTTGTTATTCCTGGTCTCAAAAACCATAGCATTTGGAACCTCTTTTAAGGTTTGGGCCGGAATTGGTGCTCAAGAATCAGTTGTTGCAGGAATTATCTTCTTTAAAGATTCAACCGACTTCTGGCGAATGCTTTTCTGTTTCTTTTGATATC
>CAMBFY010000073.1 GCA_945865415.1 Sphingobacterium thalpophilum | reverse complement strand
ATCTGCCATATGTAGGTATACTTTAACAGTATCAGAATAGTAGTCACTAACAAGCGGATAATTAATAGAAGTATCCCCTGTTAGATATCCCTCAGTTATCTGTTTTATAATTTCAGATTTTTTATCAATGGATGTAAATGTGCCTGATTTTTTATCTACAGATGCATCAGCTTTTTTTGTTTCTTGGTTTTTACAAGCAATCAATGATGCCGATACAAGAAAACATAATACTAGTTTTTTCATGGTTTTTAATTTAGGTTTAATTAAAACTAGTTTAAATTCCAAGAAAAACGTGTATCAAAAGTGATACACAAATAAAAAATTTAATCTTTAAGAAAATATGTACCTAAATTTCGCTCTATCAGTTGATTTTGGTCATACCAAAATATAAACTATTGGCAATCAATATTTTAATTTTCTCAAAAAATCTCCAAAACCTTGTCAGCGCTTAATCACATTCCGGATGCGTGAAAGTATAAGTTTCAACATTCCCTTGTGGAATAGTAAAGCTTCCTGTTCTGTTCATTTGCCACCAAAAGAGGCTGCGTGCTTTTTCACGACTGATAGTCTCATTCATGGTCTCAGTATCATAAACACGGCCATTAACGATCACATACTTGATTTTTTCAGTATTCCTGATATCATCCAATGGATTTGCATCTAAAATTAGCATATCTGCCAGTTTTCCTGTCTCCAATGAACCAAGTTCCTTTCCCATGCCAAGATGCTGAGCACCATTTAATGTTGCACTTCTAATGGCCTGTAACGAAGACATTCCTCCCTGTGCAAACATCCAGAGTTCCCAATGAGCCCCCAGACCCTGAACCTGCCCATGTGCTCCTAAGTTAACTTTCGTTCCGCCATCAGTTAATTCTTTTGCAGCCCGGGCTACTTTAATATGCCCATAATCAGCAAATTCTGAAGTTGTTCTTCTTCTTGCTCTGGAGTCTATTAAATACCTTGGAGTATTACTTAGGAGTCGTTCATTTTCCCAAACATTGGTTCGGTCGTACCAGTAGTTTTCGCCCGATTGAGATCCATAACTTACAATAAGGGTAGGAGTATAGGATGTTGTACTCTTATTCCATAGGGCTTTAACATCTTTATAAAGTGGAACCACTGGAATATTGTGCTCCAGACTGGTATGGCCATCCTGTATATGTGTTAAATTATGAAAGAAAGTGGATCCACCTTCTGGAACAACCTCCAGCTGCAATTCTCTTGCCGCCTGAATTATTTGCTGGCGCTGATCTCTCCTTGGTTGATTGTAAGATTTTACAGAAAAAGCACCAACAGCCTTCATTCTTCTTAAGGCCGACCGCGCATCATCCAAACTATTGACAACAGTTTTGAAATCACCATCAGCACCATATAAAATGGTTCCTGTTGAATAAATTCTTGGTCCGACCATTGCACCCGTTCTGACCATTTCGGCCTGACTGAATACCATTTCTGTATTTGCAGAAGGATCATGTGATGTAGTGACTCCAAATGCCAGATTAGCGTAATAGCTCCAGGACTGTTGCGGACTAACCCCGTCAGAACTGGCTCCTAAATGACCGTGAACATCAATAATACCAGGCATAATGGTTTTGCCACTTGCATTGATGAATTTAGCACCTTCAGGGAGGCTTACATTTGTTCCAATGGCTGTTATTCTGTTTTGCTCGATAATGATTGTACCATTTTCTATGACTTCATCACCCTTCATCGTGATTATCCTTGCATTTGTAATGGCAATTTTCCCTTCAGGGACATCGGATTTTAAGCGCAAATCAATGTCTAATCCCAGAGTGTCAGGTTTTGCGTTCTTTTCTGCACTTGCCAAAAAACTGAAAGAACTGTTAATATCTTTTGAAAAATATTTAGGCCCTAATGTCCAGTTTAATCGTTTTGAATCTTTACTCCAATGTATATAGGTTCCGGCATCTTTACTCACTTTGGTAAGTGGAAGAGATTTGTTGTTGGATGACAGGTCGAGTGATGCTCCTGCATTTGCAAATGGAGTAATATAAACATTAAACAGTTCGGTAAAAGCTATCCATTTACCGTCCGGACTGGGGCAAAAGGCATTTGCATAAGTTGATGTATAATGAGTTCTGATGTTACCTCCGTTCAAGTCTACACTTTTTAATGACTTTTTACCCGCTTCAGTACTCTGGAAAAAAATTCTGCTGTCAGTTGTGTCGAAACTTGGTCGTATACCATTCTTCAGGATCAAGCTGCTTGTTCCTCCATTAGCAGGAATGGTATAGATTCCAGGATTTTTTCCAAAAGAATATCCAAGCACATCATTTCCTACTCCTTTTACAAAGACAATTTTATCTCCTTTGTTGGAGAATTTCGGACCATAATAATAACCTTTTTCAGTGCTTAGCTTTATAAATGAAGAGTCTGTGATGTTGTATTTCATAATAGAACCCCGGTTTTCATCCGACCAGCTTACATATATCAATGAGTTACCATCCGGACTAAATTCAGGTTCAAATTCAAATTCATTTCCTTTTGAGATTCGTGTAGGTTTTCCATTTGGAAGCTCCTTCACATAAATATATCCTGCGGCATTGAACGCAACCTTTTTTCCATCAGGGGATGTACTTAATTGTCTTATCATCTTCACGAAAAATTCTTCATCATACACCTTTTGCTCAAAGTGAAGAGCATCAGTAATGGTTTGATTTACATTAACTTCAAAAGGAATTTCAGATAGATATTGAGTCAATACTTCAAGTTTTCTAATCTTTCCCTGGGCATAAAAAATAATCTCTCTGCTATCAGGCGTCCATGCGAAATTAGGATAAAGTCCAAAAATTGCCCATGCTTCCTGCTGATCATGCGAGAGTTCATCATAAACGGACCATTCTTCGCCTGTTTGAAGGTCGTGAATAAATAATTCAGAATTTAACCTCACTCTTTTTACAAATGCCAGAAATTTACCGTCTGGAGAGATTTGAGGGCGCATAGCACCTCCGCTTCCGCCTGCAACAGTTTCTATTTCCCCATTTTCGCGATTTAACCTGCGGATATTATAAATTTCACCATTGGGATCTTTATTATATTGAAAAAAAGGACCCGGACTTACATCTTCAGAGAAGTAAACATATTTACCATCCGGTGAAATTTCAGGTTCTCCTGCATCCTGCTGATCATTTTTTCTTTTGGTCAGCTGAACACCTTCAGCAGCTCCGGCAATGTGATACATCCACATTTCTCCTGCCCCTAGTGAACGACTACTCGTAAAATGCTTTCTTGCTATCAAATATTCACTGTCAGGAGTCCAAACTGCATTATTTAATAAACGGAATGTTTCTTTTGTTATGGCTCTTTTGCCGGTACCATCGGTATTCATAATCCAGATATTATCGCCACCTTCTTTATCACTTGTATAGGAAATATACTTGCCATTCGGACTAAATCTCGGCTGTACTTCTGATGCCATACCACCCGCCAGTAAGGTAGCTTTACCTCCTGTTACCGGCATTCTGTATATATCGCCGAGTAAATCAAAAACGATCACCTGGCCATCAGGACTTAGGTCAAGGTTCATCCATGTGCCTTCTGTGGTCTGAAAGTTTAGTGATTTGGAAGGTCCTGTAGGTTTTTCAATATTCCATTTGGAATTTTGTTGTGCAAATGATTTAGAAACTCCTAAAACTATTAAAATGACAATTAATGCTCGCTTCATGTAATTTATCTATTGAGCCTCAAATTTAGTAAATATTCATAGTTTTGAGTCTAGCGTAAATCATAATGGTTTTTTTTGATTTAATTCTGATAATTTATCTCTGCCCAAGAAAATAATAATGACAATTCAATCTATACTGTTTAAGTACTGGGGCTTTTCAGTATTCAGGCCATTACAGGAAAATATTATTCAGTCTGTTTTGGATGGGAAAGATACTCTTGCATTAATGCCTACCGGTGGTGGAAAATCTCTTTGTTTTCAGGTTCCAGCATTGTTGAATCCGGGTATTTGTATTGTCGTTTCACCTCTTATTGCACTGATGAAGGATCAGGTTGAGAATCTTAAAGAAAAGGGCATAAAAGCCATAGCTATATTTTCAGGAATGGGCAAAAGGGAGGTTGATATTGCGCTGGATAATTGTATTTATGGAGATATCAAGTTTCTTTATCTTTCACCTGAAAGACTTTTATCTGAACTCGTTAAAGAGCGTATCAGGTACATGAAAGTGAATTTGATCGCAATAGATGAAGCGCATTGTATATCTCAGTGGGGCTATGATTTCAGGCCACCTTACCTTCATTTAACCCAATTAAGGGAAATTCATCCGGGTATTCCCGTGCTTGCACTTACGGCAACGGCTACAGAACGGGTTACAGCGGATATACAGGACAAACTCAATTTTAAAAACGGAAAGGTATTCAGGAAATCATTTGAACGGTTAAATCTGAGTTATCTGGTTTATAACGAAGATAATAAACTTCAAAAGCTGGTTTCAATAGTAAAAAATGTTAAAGGATCAGGAATTGTTTATGTTCGCAATAGGCGTGAAACACAGGAAATTGCCAGGCTTTTGAATCTGGAAGGTATCATGTGTGATTTTTATCATGCCGGTCTGGATACTCCCTTGAGAATGAAAAAGCAAACTGCCTGGAAAAATTCAGAGATCAGGATTATCATTGCAACCAATGCATTTGGTATGGGAATTGATAAGGCAGATGTTCGTTTTGTTATTCATTTGGATCTGCCGGAAAGCCTAGAAGCCTATTACCAGGAAGCTGGTAGGGGAGGGCGGGATGAGAAAAAATCTTATGCTGTTTTACTTTATAATAATTCAGATAAAGCTAAAATAACCAAAAGATTGGATCAGCAATATCCTACAATTGAAGAGATTAAGCAGATTTATCATCATCTTGGGAATTATTATCAGCTTGCTTATGGGGCGGGTGAAGGACTTTCATTAAAGTTTGATCTCGCAGAGTTTTGTAACAGATTCAAACTCGACGCAGTAAGAACTATACATGCATTTAAATTTCTTGAACATGATGAATATGTAGCATTAAGTGAAACTGTCTTTTTACCTTCAAGAGTTCAGATTCTGTTTTCACATGAAGATCTTTATCGTTTTCAGGTTGGGCAGCCTGCTTACGATCATTTCATTAAGGTTTTATTAAGGTCATATGCAGGTATTTTTGAACAGTTGGTTGGAATAAAAGAAAGTGATCTCGCTAAAAGGGTTGGAATAAGCCGAACTGAAACAGTACAAACACTCAGTAAATTAAATGATCTTCAAATAATTAGCTACATACAACAAACCGATAGACCTCATATTGTGTTTAATAAGCCTCGCGTTGACTCACAGCATCTTTACATCGACAGAAAATATCATGCTGATCGCTATCAGATTCATAAATCCCAGGTTGAAGCTGTTATTGCCTATGCAGAAAATCATAAATGCAGAAGTCAGCAATTACTCAACTATTTCAATGAAACTCATGCAAATACTTGCGGGGTCTGTGATGTATGCATAGCTAATAAAAAGCTGACGAAAAATGATAAACTAACTGATGAAATAATTAAAGAAGTTTTGAATGAACTCAGTAAGAATGCTTTACATCTTGACCAGCTTATTGAAGCCATAAGCTCAGGTAACGCCAATGAAAGACTTAAAGTTGTCAGAATACTGCTTGATGCCGGAACGATAAATGTGAATGGGGAGTTTTATTATTTAACAAAATAAAAGGCAGTGTTCGACTACTGAATGATTACGATAAATCCTCAATTTCTAAGTTTTAGTTTATTTATATTGTAACCTAATTATTGTGTTTGTTATCAAAACAAAAAAGACCATGAGAAATTCCACTTTGAATTCATTTGCCTATTTATTCTTAGGTGTTTTTTTATTATCATCCTGCGGTGGATTTGACTGTATCTCTGGTTCAGGTAATCAGGTTACTGAGAACAGAGAACTTGGAACATTCAATCAAATTGAAAGCAGAGGGTCTCTTAAAATCATACTCAGCCAGGATTCAACAAGTTCAATCAGAATTTTAGCCGATGATAATATTCAGAAAGAGATTCGTACCAGGCTAAGTGGAAGCACATTAAAAATTGATTTTGAGGGAAATTTTTGTGATCCGGGACCAGTCACTTTATTTTTAAGTTCAAAGGACTTTCAAAAAATTGAGTCTTCAGGATCGGTAGAAATTCTGAGCGAAGGAATATTAAGCTTAAATGATCTTGATCTCAATCTTAGGGGTTCATCAAAGTTAATGCTTGATCTCAATATTAAATCATTATTTACTTCCACCAGTGGATCTTCTGAAATAATTTTGAAGGGTCAGGCCGGAAGACATAACTTGGAAATGACCGGATCAAGTTCTGTAGAAGCCCTTGATTTTATTGTTGGAGAATACCGTATCAATAGTACCGGAGCAAGCAAATCTCGTATTAACGTATTAAATACTTTGGAAGTAAATTCTACAGGTGCAAGTGACGTTGAGTACAAGGGAAAACCTTCTAAAGTTCAAAAAAGTGAATCAGGCTCATCATCAGTTAAAAGCATAAATTAATTACTTTAAACTCTGATTCAATAAATTAATTGTTATTTTGAGCTCGCTGTTAATTTAATATATTGCAATGTCGGACTTTTTCTGATTATTTGCTATAACTTCAAACGATGCGAAATAATAAAGAGACAATTAAAGCCTGGGCCATGTTCGACTGGTCTAATTCTGCTTACAATCTGGTCATTACGTCTACAATTTTTCCGGCATACTACACGATTATTACCACCACAGAGGAATTTGGGGATAAAGTAACATTCTTTGGAAGGACTTTTACAAACACAGCTCTATCAAATTATGCGCTTTCTATGGCTTATTTAATAATGGCTTTGTTATTACCTGTACTATCATCAATTGCTGATTTCAGAGGAAATAAGAAGATTTTCATGAAAGCTTTCACTTACCTGGGAAGTATATCTTGTGCCGGTTTATTTTTCTTTAAACTTGAAACCCTTGAATTCGGAATCATCTGTTTTACCCTGGCTGCGATTGGTTATATCGGCGGAGTCATGTTTAATAATTCGTATTTACCTGAAATTGCAACTGTTGATCAACAAGATAAGGTAAGTGCCAAGGGATTTGCATACGGTTATGTTGGTAGTGTTCTTCTGCAGATAATTTGCTTTATTTTTGTTCTTAAACCTGAACTTTTCGGAATAACTGATGGTTCTTTACCCGCGCGTTTGTCCTTTCTATTGGTTGGAATCTGGTGGATTACTTTTGCTCAGATTCCTTTTAAGAACTTGCCTGCTGGAAGTCCAAACTACCAAAAGATAACAAAAAGTACCGTTAAAAATGGATTTCAGGAACTTATAAAAGTTTGGAATCAGCTCAAAACGATGATCATTTTAAAAAGATTTTTATTCGCATTCTTTTTTTATTCAATGGGAGTACAAACAATCATGCTCGTTGCTGCTGGATTTGGCGAAAAAGTGCTGAAACTTGGCACCTCCAAATTGATCGCTATTATCCTTATAATTCAATTAGTTGCCATTATTGGCGCCTTGATTATGTCAAATTTTGCTAAAAAATATGGTAACATTCAGGTGATAATAGTAGTTCTCTCTGTTTGGATTGGTGTATGTGTTGCAGCCTATTACATTGAAAATGAAACGCAGTTTTTTATTATTGCAGCTGTAGTGGGATTAGTAATGGGAGGTATTCAATCAATATCCAGATCTACTTACTCTAAATTTTTACCCCAAAATACACCTGATACTGCATCATTTTTTAGTTTTTATGACGTAACAGAAAAGATTGCAATTGTTATCGGTCTTTTCAGTTTTGCTTATATAGAAGAATTTACCGGGAGTATGCGTAATTCTGCTGTCAGTCTGGCTGGATTTTTTATTTGTGGTTTGTTGATATTGTTCTCTATCTTTTTTTTAAAAACAGAAAGTTCAGATAGTTTGCCTTCTAAATAGTTATTTTTCGGAATTCAGCAACATTCTCCTCCTTGGTAAAGAATATGAACCTCAAAATTATTTATACTCTGCTTTATTGATAATTTGTACCCTCAGACTGCGTTAAATACCATTTAAATTTTTGTAAAGGCTGAGTATCATGTCATTTACTATGCCGAATAAACTCGTTGTGATCAGCCGGCTTATCATGCAGGTTTGGAGCCAAAGCACGGGGTTATTCAGTGATACGGCTAAAGAGTTGTTTTATGATTGCCTAAATCATAGATTCCTATTTTTAAAGTAATTTTCCTTGCCCAAACATATGTTTCCGCATGAAAAATCACTCAAAATATCCTAATTTAGCTTTTGAATTGAGGATCACTTTGTAGGTGATCATTTGAATATTTTTAATCATAACCTATAAATCATTTTGTAGATGATCAAAATCACACTTCCTGATGGTACTGTTCGTGAATACGAACAGGGGACCACAGCACATCAAATTGCACTTTCAATATCCGAAGGTTTAGCAAGAAATGTTTTAGCCACAGAGGTTAACGGTCAAGTTTGGGACTCAAGTCGGCCGATTCAATCAGATTCAATAGTAAAATTGCTTACCTGGAATGATCAGGATGGAAAAGCTACCTTCTGGCATTCGTCTGCTCACCTGATGGCAGAGGCCCTTGAGGCATTATATCCAGGTACCAAATTCGGAATTGGTCCGGCAATCGAAACTGGGTTTTATTATGATGTTGATTTTGGAGATCGCGAATTTTCTTCTGACGATTTTAAGCAGATTGAAGATAAAATACTCGAGCTAGCCAGACTGAAATCTGACTTTTCACGCCAGGCAGTTTCCAAAGCAGATGCAATTAAATATTTTACTGAAAAGGATGATGAGTACAAGCTGGATTTGATAAAAGATCTGAGTGATGGTTCCATTACTTTTTATACTCAGGGTAGTTTTACTGATCTGTGCCGCGGGCCACATATTCCGAACACAGGGTTCATTAAAGCTGTAAAGCTTATGAATGTTGCAGGGGCATATTGGAGAGGGGATGAGAGTAGAAAACAATTGACCCGTATCTATGGAGTAACTTATCCTAAACAAAGTGAGCTAACTGATTACCTTCACATGATCGAGGAGGCAAAAAAGCGTGATCACCGTAAATTGGGTAAGGAACTGGAGCTTTTTGCATTTTCAGATAAGGTGGGTATGGGATTGCCTTTATGGCTTCCAAAGGGTGCTGCACTAAGGGAGAAGCTTGTCAATTTCCTTCAAAGGGCACAGGTAAAATCAGGATATGAACAGGTAATTACTCCGCATATTGGCCACAAGAATTTGTATATCACCTCCGGACATTATGAAAAATATGGAGCTGATTCATTTCAACCAATAAAAACACCGCAAGAAGGAGAGGAGTTTTTTTTAAAACCTATGAATTGTCCGCATCACTGCGAGATCTATAAAACCAAGCCCCGTTCTTATAAAGATCTTCCGGTAAGGTACGCAGAGTTTGGAACTGTTTATCGGTATGAGCAAAGTGGTGAGTTACATGGCTTGACACGTGTTCGTGGTTTTACACAGGATGACGCACATTTATTTTGCCGTCCGGATCAGGTAAAAGAAGAGTTTAAGAAAGTGATTGACCTTGTTCTTTATGTATTCAAGGCTTTAGGATTTGATAATTATACAGCACAAATTTCTCTCCGTGACCCTGAGAATAAAGCGAAATATATCGGCAGTGACGAAAACTGGTCATTAGCTGAATCTGCAATCATCGAAGCAGCAGAGGAAAAAGGATTAACAACTGTAATTGAACTTGGTGAAGCTGCGTTTTATGGTCCTAAACTAGATTTTATGGTGAAGGATGCCTTGGGCAGAAAGTGGCAGTTGGGTACTATTCAGGTGGATTATAATTTACCTGAACGATTTGAACTGGAGTATACCGGAAGTGATAATCAGAAACATCGCCCGGTGATGATTCATAGAGCACCTTTTGGTTCACTTGAACGTTTTGTGGCTGTATTGATTGAGCATTGTGCCGGCGAATTTCCATTATGGCTAACACCAGAGCAATTTATCGTACTCCCGATCTCTGAAAAATATGAGGATTATGCAAAAAAAGTTTTAGAATCGCTTAATAATTCCGATATTCGCGGCCTGATCGATTCTCGTGACGAGAAGATTGGCCGTAAAATAAGAGATGCGGAAGTCAAGAAAATACCTTACATGTTGATAATAGGTGAGAAGGAAATGAATGACGGCATGATTTCTGTTAGAAGACATGGCCAAGGTGATTTAGGCAGTATGAGTATACAAGAGTTTAGTAGTCAATTAGTTAAAGAAATAACAATTTAAGTAAATATAAATTTGGCATTAGGAAGACCAGGCTTTAACAGAGGACCACGACCTCCCTTTAAAAAGAAAGAAGCAGAACACAAGATCAATGATTTGATCAGAGCGCCTGAAGTGCGCTTGACTGGTGATAACGTGGAGACTGGTATTTATCCGTTCAGAGAAGCCTTAGCTATGGCTATAGAACAGGATCTTGACCTTGTTGAAATTTCCCCAAATGCAGTTCCGCCAGTATGTAAAATTGTTGATTACAACAAGTTTATCTACGAGCAGAAGAAGAAAATGAAGGAAATTAAGTCCAATGCAAAACAAACGGTTATTAAAGAGATTCGTGTTGGACCTAATACCAATGATCATGATTTTCAGTTCAAACTGAAACATGCAATTGGCTTCCTTGAGAATGGTGAGAAAGTACGTGCATATGTTCATTTTAAAGGACGCGCGATTGTGTACAAAGAGCAGGGAGAAATCCTTTTATTAAAATTTGCTCAGGCACTGGAGGATGTTGGTAAAGTAGAACAATTACCCAAACTGGAAGGAAAACGGATGTTTTTGACCGTTGCACCTAAAAATGCAGGGAAAAGATAATTTGTGTCATCTGATAGTTATCAGATTTTTCGATTTGCCTACTGGGCATATCGTTCACTGACAAATAGACAAATCAAATAATAGACAAATAAATATAATAGAGTTATGCCAAAAATGAAAACGTGCTCCAGTGCAAAAAAGCGTTTTAAGCTTACTGGAACAGGTAAAATCAAAAGAAAGAACGCTTTCAAGAGCCACATCTTAACCAAGATGAGCAACAAACGTAAGCGTGCTTTAGGTCAGTCAAGTTTAGTTTCTGACGCTGATAAGGGCAACGTTAAACGTATGCTTACAATCGGTAAATAATTAACAAATTAATTTAACCAGGTATCAGGTTTTAAAGTTTCTTCAAAGAAACACCGCTTACCAAAAAACAACACAACATGCCACGTTCGGTTAACGCAGTAGCGTCAAGAAGAAGAAGAAAAAAGGTCTTAGATTTAGCCAAAGGCTATTGGGGATCAAGAAGCAAGGTTTTTACCGTTGCTAAAAACACAGTCGAGAAA
>CAMBFY010000072.1 GCA_945865415.1 Sphingobacterium thalpophilum | reverse complement strand
CATTTGAGCTTTCATCGACCCATCCCTGAATTGAACCAAAGAATGTACAATCGACTGTGGGTGAACAATGACGTCAATCTGTGAAACATCCAAATCAAAAAGCCATTTTGCTTCAATCACTTCCAATCCTTTATTCATCAAACTTGCAGAATCAATCGTAATCTTCTCACCCATTACCCAATTTGGATGCTTCAAAGCCTCTTTACGAGTGATAGTAGCTAGAAAATCTCTGTCCTTACCTCTAAACGGACCACCTGAAGCCGTCAGGTAGATCTTTTCAATAGGATTTTGTTCTTCACCTGTAAGGCATTGAAAAATAGCCGAATGCTCTGAGTCGACCGGCACTATTTTGACATCATGATCTCTGGCAAGACTTGTAACCAGTTCCCCGGCAACAACAAGAGTTTCTTTATTTGCAAGGGCAATGTCCTTTCCGGCTCTGATTGCTGCGAGGGTTGGAATCAGGCCAGCAAAGCCAACCATAGCAGTTAGTACTAAAGAAATTTCAGGCTGCTCCAAAATAGAGCATAGCTGATCTTCTCCGCACAAAACCTTGATTTTTGTACTTCTTAATGCACTTTGTACTTCGTCCAGCTTAGATTGATCGGTAATAACAACATATTCTGGATTGAATTCCAGGGCTTGTTTTATTAAAAGAACGGCATTACTGTTTGCAGTCAGCAGAAAGGCCCGGAAACGTTCCGGATTTTGACGAATCACTTCAAGTGCCTGTGTACCAATGCTACCTGTTGAACCCAGAATAGCGATATTCTTTAAAACAAAACCATTATCAAAACTTTTTACCATCAAACCGAACCCGATTTATTAATTCAAACTAAAAATGTCAAAAATATTAATTTTTTTTGAGATTTCTGATCTATCTGCTGATCCACTCGTTCAATTCATTTGCAATATGCCTGTCATTTGACAATCGAGGTACTTTATTTTGCCCGCCAAGCTTACCCTTCGATTTCATATAATTTATGAAGGCATCCTTTTTAAGTCGATGCATGATCAGTGTTCTCAAAACCTTGCCTTCAACCAGATCGAGGTAATAGGTATTTTTTTTCTGAAGTGCCAGATCAACTTTTAAACTGAAACTATCCATGTCCTTAGGAGCTTTCTCAAACTCTACAAACCATTCATGAAAGGGTAAAGAACCATCTTCCGGACTTACCTGCGGAGCAACGGTAAATTCAGTAATTTCAAGACCCTCTTCAGCAGCAACCGATAAAAGTGCATGTTCAACTTCTTCCCCTATTACATGTTCACCAAAAGCAGAAATAAAGTGCTTGATTCTTCCTGTGACCAAAATCCGATAAGGATTTTTAGAAACAAACTTAACTGTATCTCCAATACTGTAGCCCCACAGACCGGCATTTGTATTTAGGATTATAGCATAGTTTTTATCCAGTTCCACATTCTCTAGAGATATCCGGCTTGGGTTTTCATTGTAAAATTCATCTGTTGGAATAAATTCATAGAAAATACCTGAATCCACAAGTAAAAGTAAGCCCCTTTCCTTTTGTGAATCCTGAAAGGCAATGAACCCTTCTGATGCAGGATAGGTCTCAATAGAATCTACACTTCGTCCGATACTTTCTTCAAGACGCGCACGGTAAGGTTCGAAATTTACTCCTCCGTATACAAAAAGCGAAAAATTCTTAAAGATATCGCCAATTTTTTTACCATCTGAGGAGGCTTTCAGCCGATCGAAATACATTTGAACCCACGGCGGAATCCCGGAGATCAGTCGCATATCTTCGCTTAATGTCTCTTTTACAATTGCATCGACCTTTTCCTCCCAATCCTCAATGCAATTAGTAATATAAGATGGCAGACGGTTTTTTTGAAGGTAAGCCGGAACATGGTTAGCCACTATACCCGATAATCTTCCGAAATTGATCCCATTCTTCCGTTCAAGAACTGGGCTGCCCTGTAAAAATATGAGCTTCCCATCGAGAAACTCTGATTTACCGGTTTCATGGATATATGAGAATAAGGCATTTCTTGCCCCATTCAGGTGTTCAGGCATTGATTCTCTTGAAATTGGTATGTACTTAACCCCGGATGTTGTGCCTGAAGTTTTAGCGAGATAGATCGGTTTACCAGGCCACATCACATTAGGTTCACCGGCAACAACTCTGTCAATATAAGGCTTAAGATCCTCATAATCAGCGAGTGGAACACGATTTTTAAAATCATCATAGGTTCTGATGGAAACAAAATTATGATCAATCCCAAAAGTAGTATCTTTAGCTTGCTTTATGAGACCCATAAAAGTACGCTCCTGTGCATCAATGGGATTATTCTTCCATTTATTAATTTGCTTTATCGCATATGCTGCAAGGGGTTTTGCCAACCAGGATTTAATTCCCATATTTAATCCTCCAGGTCATCAAGTAAAATCTCTTCTTCCTCATTATAGTTGTTTACCAAATGACGGTAGGCTGTGATCAGAATTAAACTTGAGAACGGAACTGTAAATAACAATCCTATAAATAAAGCCATAGCTCCAAGAATGTTTAACCCAAGCATTACCAGGAAAAGAAGTGTAACAAACCAAAAATGCCCTTTGGTAATTGCCCAGCTCTGGCTGATTGACTCTGAAGCACCCGATTCCTGATCAACAATAAAACAAACTACAAAGCAAAGCCTTATGGTGAGAAAAATCAGTGGAATTGCAATAAGGGCATAAACCGGGATCAGATCCCAGCTGAATGGGTTGCTGGTATCAATATCCTGTTTATTGTAAAAGTATAAGGAACTGATTACTGCGATTATAAACACCAAAACCAAACCTGTTATGAGTTTGACTATTAGAAAATTTACAGCTTTTACAAGATTTGGGATAAAATCAGGGAATTCAGGATCGGTATCTTCATCAATCACTTTAAAGAATACCTGATAAAAAGCTACAGTAAAAAAAGCATCGAACAGACTTAAAATAATATTCTGAATCAAAACACCTGCTCCACTTGCAACTCCTAACAGGCTCGTCAATATAGTAGTAACCATTAGAATGAAAGCAAACTGCACAGCAGTGAAGCCGAGTAAAATCACTATATTCTTTTTAGCAAGTTGCCAGGCATCCGCCAATATCTCATTCACCGACAAAGATTTGTCCATATATTATTGTTTTCTTAAAATAATTCTCTTCCAAAAATCCTGAATAAACCCAAGTCCATAGGCTGTTAACTGCACAAATGAAGCAGCGATACTCAAAAATGCAACTTTTGATGATTTGTTTACATTCCATGAATGGAAAAATATCAACAAAATAAAAACAGCAATTAAGATATTACCTAATTCAGCTAACGCGCTGTCAAACAAATTAAAAAAGAAGCTCAGCAACAAAAATATAGTAAAAAAAGCCGGAAAAAAATGGACCAGCTTCAATTCTGAAGGAAAGTGTTTGTAAATGTTAATTCTGGCTCTACCAAAGAAATGCAGTTGTTTATAAAATTGAAAGAAGTCCGTTCGTCGCTTATGATAGACTATCGCATCAGGAATTAATCCTATTTTGAAACCCATTGAGTGAATGCGAATACTAAATTCGATATCCTCGCCCAGCCGGGTCAAAATAAAACCTCCTGTCTTTTCCCAAACTTCTCTTGAAATACCCATATTGAAGCTGCGGGGATGAAAGGTTCCGATATGGTTTTTATTACCCCTTATTCCTCCGGTTGTGAATGGAGAAGTCATAGAATAACTAATTGCTTTCTGGACAGGAGTGAACGATGGATGCGCACCATCAGGACCTCCGTATGCATCCAAGTCTTGCTCCAGCAGGTAATTTTTTACAGTTTCCAGATAATTTGAGGGAATCAGGCAATCAGAGTCAAATACAATAAAATAATCACCTTTTGCGCGTTCGAACCCGAAATTACGGGCAAAGCCCTGTCCTGCATTTTCTTTATAATAATAACTGATATCCAGACGGTCAGTATAAGCATCAACAATTGCCTTTGCATCAATTTTCGATCCGTCTTCAATAATCAGAACTTCAAACTGAAGATACGTTTGCTTTGTTAGGGTGTGGAGTAATTCATCAATCTCCTGAGGCCGGTTATAAAGTGGAATGATAATTGAAAAAAACATCTTGAATAGTGCCTACTTGATAAAAAAATTAAACAGATTTCTCTATCTGATAGCTATTACGCTCCGGGGAATTTCTTGAAACCAACTCTGCTATAAAACCAGTAAGAAACAGTTGAAATCCAACAATTATTGCTAGCAAAGCGATATAAAAGAGTGGCTGGTCAACAATTTCACGAGAATATTTGATGTGCATGCTGATGTGATACAACTTCTCAATAATGATCCATAGCGCAATCAAAGTGCCTGTAAGAAAACTCAATGCTCCCATGGTACCAAAAAAGTGCATGGGTCTTTTAGCGAATTTGCCAACAAAAAATATTGACAGCAGATCGAGAAATCCATTAATAAAGCGACTAAAACCAAATTTGGTATAGCCATATTTTCGTGCACGATGTTCTACAACCTGTTCACCAATCTTCTTGAAACCGGCCCATTTTGCGATAACAGGAATATACCGGTGCATCTCACCATACACTTCTATGCTTTTTACAACATCTTTGCGATAGGCTTTCAAACCACAATTAAAATCGTGCAGATTATGTATCCCCGACATTTGGCGTGTAACCAGATTGAATAGTTTTGTAGGAATAGTTTTTGAAAGTGGGTCATGGCGTTTTTGTTTCCATCCCGAAACAAGATCATATTTCTCTTCAACAATTCTTCTGTAAAGTTCCGGTATTTCATCGGGGCTATCCTGAAGATCGGCGTCCATGGTAATGACCACATTTCCCTGGCAAGCTTCAAAGCCCACGTTCAAAGCAGCAGACTTGCCATAATTGCGACGGAATTTAATTCCTGTGATAACTGGAAATTGCTCCTTTAATTCTTCAATAACCTCCCAAGATCCATCGTTACTTCCATCATCAACCAAAATTACTTCATGGCTAAATCCATGCTCTGTCATCACTCTGTTGATCCAGATCATAAGTTCAGGCAAAGATTCTGCCTCATTAAACAAAGGAACAACTATTGATATATCCATTTTTAGATGTGAGGTATGAGATATTAGATGTGAGATGATAGAATCCCGATTATTTAACAATTAAAAACGTGCAAATTTCATCAATAATATTGACAAAACCTGCACGTCATCCTAATTTTAAAGACTATTCCTCTTCATCCTCACTTGTTGATGCGAATACCGGAGCTTCTTTTTTAAAGATTGCTGCAAAAATAAGTGACATTATAAATTGAAAGATTGTAGCTATACCCAAGTTCTTAAAAAATTGTGCAATTGTTGGATTGTATTGTTCCTTAAGGGCTTCAATTTGCTTTTCTAAAGCCTCATCGATCTGCTCTTGTTCCATTCCCATATTCTCGAATGTTTCAGACATCCCTGATTCCATAAATCCTGCAATCTTTTCGAATGCATTCGGTTCTACGAATTTATAAAAACCAACATTTGCTACTGAATAGATTATCCCTGCTACAAAAGACATTAGAAAAATTCCTTTTAAAGCTTCTTTGAAATTCCAGAATCCGCCAATCTTCTTTCTGAGGTCAATGATAAAAAATACATAAATCAGCAAAGTGACCACAAGTGTTGCAATTCCGAACCCTATGGAACCAAGCATTGAAGGAAACACATAATAGGTAACCACACCGATAACTGTAGATAAAATGCCGATGATCACCCCATTAGTGCTTGCGGCTTTGTTTAAGTTTTCTAATGAAAATTCCATTGTTTTTTTGATTTAGTTTTGAGAATTATATGAAATTAAAAGGGAATATACTGCAGAATCAAAATCCGGATTAGCACTGTTGCTTACAAAATCATTGAAATCCGAATCTGAAGGGTTCGTATCTCTAAAAAAGCCAATCATAGAATAAAATAATTCTTTCAATTCAGAGTCATCCGGTATCTCGTTTGTTACACGAGCCATTTCTTTTAAATCACTTTCTACAAGAATCTGATTTGCGATCACCTCCTCATAAATACGATGTTCATCCTGAAATTCATCCTCATGTACAAGCAAAAATTCACGCAAGAAATCGCCAAGTTCAGGTTCTATCGCCTCATCACGGCATTCCTGTAAGTAAAGCAACAAATTCAGAAGTTCAGTACCCCTGTCAATTGTACTCTCTTCGATTTTTTCCCATTCGGGTGAATCGAGATAGTCTTCTTCAAGTTTACGGATATCCTCGTTTAGAAAATTGATTAACAGCAAATCAAAGACTAATTCACGCAGTGGTTCAAAAGCTGGTTGGTCATCAAAAACACGATCAAGTGCATCTACTTTATTGAGATAGGGTTTTTCAAGATTAAAAACGGCAGTCAAAGCCTTTGAAAAGGATTTATACTCCTGTTTATTTACTGAAGCAAATTGCGCAAGCGCTGCATTCATTGCATGATCTATACTTGTATTCATATTTCTAATTTAAAATATAATGTACTGGCCATTATTGTATACAAGCTTCACTTTGCCAATTAATTTTTTGTCGAAAAAAGGGGAATTAGCTGATTTTGATCTGTTACTGTCTTCATTTAAAACCCACTCTTCTTCCGGATTAAACAGAATAAAGTTAGCAGAATTTCCGGTTTTTAGTTCCGGAATTGAAATTCCCAGAATATTTCTTGGAGCAATAGCCATTTTTTCAATTATCATCTCCAAACTTAAACCGGCCTTCAGGGCAACAGGCAGAGCAGTTTGCAGGCCGATTATCCCGTATGATGCAATCTCGAATTCCACATTTTTAAATTCTATTTCGTGTGGTGAGTGCTGAGTGACAATTGCATCGATGGTTCCATCCTTTAGTCCTGCTATCAAAGCAGTCTGATCTTTCTTGGTCCGAAATGGTGGCTTAACTTTAAAGTTACTTTCAAAACCTTCGAGCTCATCTTCAGTAAACAGTAGGTGATGAACAGCTACGTCACAGCTCACTTTAACTCCTGACTTTTTTGCTTCTCTGATAAGATCTACACTTTTAACAGAGCTAATGGTGCTAAAATGTATCCGGCTATCATTGTATTCGGCAAGATACAAGTCCCGGGCAATCATCAATTCTTCTGCAAGGGAAGGATTTCCTTTCATACCAAGATAGGTACTCATAAGTCCTTCATTCATTTTCGCTTTGCCCGCAATATCCTGATCCTCCGCATAAGAGATAATAAGTCCTTCGAATGATTTGGTATACAACAATGCCCTGCTCATCAAACCTGCGTTGGAAACCGGTCTGTTTCCATCTGTGAAAGCAATTGCACCGGATTGTTTCATGTCGTACATCTCTGCAAGTTCCTGTCCCTCCCGCTTATGACTTATACAGCCGTAAGGATACACATCAACCAGATTATTTTTTGATTTACTGGTCAGGTAAGAAACCTCAGCCTTTGAATGTATTGGAGGCTGGGTATTGGGCATCAGGGCAAGGCCGGTAAAACCACCGGCGGCAGCAGTCATACATCCAGTACCCATATCTTCTTTGGTTTCAAGGCCGGGTTCCCCAAAATTCACATTAAGATCAAAAAAACCTACAGAAAGAACCTGTCCCTTTGCTGAAAAAATTAGTGTGTCCTTGTCAGAAATACTTATTTTTTCGCCTATTTCGGTTATCTTTCCATCACTGACTAGCACATCAGCAATCTTTTTATTAAAAGCACTTTGTTGATCTAAAATTTTTGCAGACTGAATTAATAATTTCTTCAATTGTTTATAGGTTTAATTTGAGTCCCTTTGTAAAAGCGTAAGAGCAAAATCTCGGCAGCAAAGAAAAACAAAGCCAATATCAGACAAACTTTCCATAATGAAGTTCCCTGCTTAATAGATTTTACAGCATTCAATATAGTTCCGGGGGCTGTATTTAAGATTTCGATTTTCTGTTTGGGGAATAGTTGATAGATCTGAGCATCACTTGAATAGCTCATATCTGATTCTGAACCGGATTCGTTAAAAGAAAGCACTGCTATAAGACTATCGTTTTTAAATACTTGATAATTTCCGGCCTTCTTGATCTGATCAGCAAGGTATAATTGAGAAAAATTCTCATTTTGCCTCAGGTCAGGTATTACCTCGAACTTATCATTCTTCAGTTTAAGAGTTTGATTTGAGTTTAAGGATATTTTTGGCAGTTCAATTTGCTGGTTACCGTTCAATTTGAAAAACAAATTTTGATTCCGCAATGACAAAAGCGCTGTCTGATACATGATAGGCACAAAAACTGAATGTCTCGCAAAATTACTCGTTTCAGAATTTAAAGGTACAGCCGATAAGTATATTCTCCCGGAACCAACCCTATATTCACTAAAAAATGAGATTTTACCTTCCATTTCGAGCAAATTTTGTCGGTTATTTGTATTGTGCCTACTATATCGAAGATATTTTTTAGCAACAGGCAGGTCTATTTGCTTAGGCACATTATCAAAAACACCCTGAAAAACTGGATGGGCTAAGTTAATTGCTGTGACCTTATTTTCAGTGTTCAAAACCTGCATAGGAACATCTGCGCCAGCAGCAGCTAGAAATTTCTTTAAATCAGATTGATCATTTTCAAGATCAGGGAAAACAATCAGGCTCCCCCCCTGTCGGATGTAACTGTTTAATTGCTGACTCAATCCATCACTGAGCGATGCAACTTCATTCAGAATAATCAAAGGATATTCTGATAATCCTGAGTAATTAATATTCCCGGCTGCAACATTAACTGCCTTAAAAAAAGGATCTGAGCGATAGACTGAGTTTAGATAGTCACTTGGTTTAGCACCATTGATAATAAGTAAAGAGAGTGAGGGCTGAACATTAAAGCTGAAATAAAACTTATCATCGAAAACTACAGGATAATCTGTAATTTCTAGTTCAGCTTGCTGCCAACCTGAATTTAAACCACTAAAGTTTAAAGTATCTGTCTCAATACTTCGGGGCTTGATAGTCATACTGGCGATGGCTTTCTGCACTTTATTAATCTGTAATTTAACCGGAATATTTATTGCTTCTTCATCCGAATTATTCTGGAGTTTGACAATGAGTTTCTCTGAATCTCCTGGCTTATGAACAGCAGCGCCGAACCATACCGAATCAATTGAAACATTAGGAAGAGAATTGGAATTCAATTTGACAAGTCGCGTTTTTATTGAACTTTCAGCAGGAATAGGGTCTTTAGAAAGTATATTTTTCTGAAAATCAGAAATTAAGTAAATCGTTTTCAGTGAGTTTGGCTCCTTCAGAAACAGCTCCTTTTGGCGAAGAATAATCTGATCAATCGTCCGGTTGGTTGAACTGATGGTCACTTCATCAACTGCGGTTTGAAATTCTTCATAACTCAAAAGCCTTTGATTTTTACCAAAAAAGTCATTTGTTAGTAGCTGAAATTTATCGCTGACACTGTAGGCTGATGAAATTTCTCTGGCTTTCCGTTTCGCCTCATCCAGCAGGGTTCCTTCTTTATTCACAGCTTCCATGCTATAAGAATTGTCAATATAGATGCTCAGAATCTCTTGCTGAAATCCATATTTCTGATCTTCAGCTGGGATATATGGTCGGGCAAATGCAAAAACCAGGAAACTCAGTCCAAGAATTCTCATACCCAGTATTAATCTATCTTTAAGGTGTTGCCGTGAAGAAGTATGTATTTGTACGTTTTTTAAAAATCGAACATTGCTGAAATATACTTTCTTAAACTTCCTGAAATTAAAAAGATGGATAATGACAGGTATTGCGATTGTCAGTAGGGCAAACAAAAATCCGGGGGAAAGGAATCTCATTAAGAATCAAAATTAACGATAATTAATCTTTTGTGAAAGGAATTTAAGATTTAGTTGACAATGGAAAGTTGACAGTTGACAAACTAAGATATTTGCTAACGAACAAAAATTTAATGAAGGGAATTGGCAATGGTGAATAAAGATGTAAAATATCTCAAATTAGTATTCTTTTTGTCAACTGTCAATTAACATAAATTTTTTATTCCCGTATCCAATACTTATATTTGCTGGCCTCCCAAGCTATTTGGGCCAAATATTATGAATTTAGCTTTTACACACCACTTACGTTTTCATCATCGCTTTGAGGCGATGTAAAATAATGTACGTTTCTACGTGAAACTATTTCTTAATAATTTTTTGGTCTGATTAAAACCTAAAATTTGAAAACTCTTAAAATAGCTATCCAGAAATCTGGTAGATTAAATGAAAAATCGGTCGAGCTGCTGAAGAATTGCGGATTAAGTTTCGAAAATTATAAAAGCTCCCTGATATCCAATGTGTCAAATTTCCCACTTGAAATATTATTTCTCCGTGATGATGATATTCCGGAATATGTTCAGGATGGTATTGCCGATTTGGGAATAGTTGGTGAAAATGTGATCAGTGAAACCGGCGTAGATGTCTGCTTCATGCAAATGCTGGGCTTTGGTAAATGTACCTTGAAACTGGCAGTTCAAACACACAGTATAATTGAAACTGTAGCTGATTTGAACGGAAAATCGATTGCAACTTCTTATCCGGTAATTCTCAAGAACTACCTTGACCAGAACAATATCAAGGCAGATATCCGTACTATATCGGGTTCGGTTGAAATTGCTCCCGGACTTGGACTGAGTGACGCAATATTTGATATTGTATCCACAGGAGGCACACTCAAAAGCAACGGACTAAAGCCATTTGCTGAGGTGATGAAGTCTGAAGCTGTACTGATCGGAAGAAATGGACTTGAAGCTGAACCTCTTGTTATTGAATTGATTCAAAGAATTCAGTCGGTTTTAAGAGCTAAAGAAACCAAGTATGTGGTTCTGAATGCAGAGTCCAAAAATCTGGATCGCATCCTTGACCTTCTTCCGGGAGTAAAAAGTCCGACCGTAGTGCCATTGGCAGAAAGCGGATGGGTGGCCATACACACGGTAATTCCAGAGCGCGATTTTTGGGAAAAGATTAGTCTGCTGAAAAATGCAGGTGCCCAGGGAATAGTCGTAATGCCTATTGAAAAGATCATTTTATAAAAAGGATTGCTATGTTAAAAGTCTATAATTTAAAGGAACTTAGCAATCAAGCTATTAGTGACCTGTGTAAACGCAATATAGATTCCAGCAATCATATCCGGACAGCAGTTACAGAAATTATAGATGAGGTAAAGCTAAACGGAGATAGTGCGCTTAAAGCATTCGCCAGGAAATTTGATGGGATTGCACTGGATAAACTCTATTTAGGAAAAGAAGAAATTAAAACCATCGCTTCAGGTGCATCTGAAGAGGCCACAGCGGCTCTAAAACTGGCTTACAACAATATATGGAAGTTTCATGCAAATCAGCTCCGGGCGGAAGATAAGACTGAAACATCCAAAGGTGTTATCTGCTGGCGGGAATTAAGGGCAATTGAGAAAGTTGGGC
>CAMBFY010000071.1 GCA_945865415.1 Sphingobacterium thalpophilum | reverse complement strand
CCAGGGGCACGACTTGCATTTTGCCTTGGTGCATATCCCATATAACCTTTCTGCCCATTGGGTTTTGACTCGTTCCAACGTTCATAAATTCCGCCATTACTTCCAGATCTGATGGCAGTAGCACCCCAGGTGTCAAGCAGCTGAATTTCGTACCTGCCCTGAAGGTAAATTCCTGAATTTGACTCTGTAGCCATCAGATATTCTAACTCCAGATCTATATCGCTATAATCTTCAATGGTATACAAATCTTCCCCTTTTTGCTTTTTATCTGGCAGATTAAGCAGAACTCCGAATCCCTTTGTGAAGTAGAGGGTATTCGCTTTGTTAAGGTCTGCCTGAACACTACCAACAATCTGCCAGGTCTTGGAAGATTTTTTAAAGAATGTGAGATCATTCAGGCCTGGCTGAATAACCGATTGTCCGTAAAGCATTGTTGAAAATCCAATACAGAGAAATATTACGAGAGTTTTATACAAAGTGTTTGAAAATTTGAATGTGACAACCATTTCCTAATTCTATTTAACCACGAAAGATAATAATGAAATGTCATATTAGGAACATAGCTGATAAGTTTTTACAAAATCAGGGTTTGAAAGATACGTTTTGAGACCTGAGAACCTGCCTATATTTTGGTAATGAAGAGGGTGTTATACCCTGAAATTTTAAAACATCTTGTTCGCGCTAATCTGAAAACTGTTTCAGAGTTTTTATCCCATTATTTTTTCAGTGCTCTTTTGGCAGCTGCTTCCAGGTAACCGGGAAATTAATCAATACTTATAGAGGTCTTTCTTGTTTTGTTCATTACTTTCTCCAGATTCTCCTGTACTCTGAATTCTACAATCCTGCCGATCATGTCAAAGGGGATTTCTTTGTCGAATGGAAACTGAATTGAACCTTTTCCGATTTCATAAACTGAGAGCTCCTGTTTAAAGACTGTTATTCCTGAGGGTGCAGGATAAAATCCGATATGATTTTTATATGCCCCAAAATGAACCAGGTTGCCATTCAAAACAAAAGTTGGAATTTGATATTTGATAGCCTCTATCGCATCAGGTGCAGCCTTTTTTATTACCATCCTAATCTTTTCCAACAGCTCCTGAACTTTAGGGGGATGCAGAGAAATGTATTCATCTATGGTTTCAGGTTTATGGCTGGAAGTTTTCATTGGAATTCCAAATTCGTAATTCGTAATTAATTTTCTTTTATCTCAAGCAGTTCAACCGAAAAGGCCTCCTTTACCGTCCGTATTGGTTTTCCCTGGGTGTCACTCCAAGTTTTGACGAAACATGCACCGTAATATAAGATAATAGAGGAATAAAATACAAAGAGAAGAATAAGAACCAAAGAACCGGATGCGCCAAGATGTAAAGGTAGAGAAAAGGTGTTATTCGTCGTAGGTAATAAATGATTTAGTGAGGCTAAAAGCTGAAATCTGAAAGCCAAAAGCTGAAATACATCTAATTTCAATACCCTGTACTAAATACTATTTCCCCACTATTTTTAAAAGCAACTCGGGCTCATTGGTTGTGATAAAATCAATTTTCTGATCCAGGAACCATTGCAATAATTGTGGATCGTTAACAGTCCAGGCATTAATTGTTAGTCCATTTGCTCTAGCCTCTTCTATCCATACCGGATTTTTCTGAAAAACACTTTGATTATAATCCAGTCCCCATAATTTATCCGCAGCAAGCAAAGACGGTGCTTTATCTCCATTCAGGTAAGCTACCCTGGCAAACGGGTCCAAACGAATTAGTTCAAGGCAAATATTATAATCAAAACTGATATAATCTATCCACGCCTGTGCTTTCATAACCTTTACCATTTCATATACCTTTCGGGCACTTTGTATGGCTCGTTCCTTATTCATGGTTGGTTTTATTTCGAGTACCAGCCTGGTTGTATTTTGCTTCATACCTTCGCTAAGATATTCTTCCAGACCCGGCATATTTTCTCCATTGGAGAGCTTGAGCTGTTTTAATTCAGCAAAATTTGTGTTATGAATAACATTACCCTTGAAAGAAGGATCATGATTAACGATTAGCGCCGAATCCATAGTCATATGCACATCAAACTCTGTACCCTGACAACCCAGTTTCACCGCATGCTGTAATGCTGCTATTGAGTTTTCTGCTGCCCCGGTATTTTTCCAAGCTCCCCGATGGGCAACCACCCGATTTTTATGAAAATTGTCATTTACTAATCGGAATGTTTGCTCAATTTTTCCTGATGCAGTTTGGACTTCAATGGTCAGATCATACCATTTCGTTGCAGAACCGATATATTTTTTGAGAATATAAAGCTGATTTCCCTTTAGTTCAAATCGTTTGACATTCTCACCTGTAAGTTTGAATTTACTGGTAGATCCAGTCAAACTGATTTTACCAATCAAATTATTTTCACTTGAATATGTGTGATTACTTAAAAAAAGACCGGGATTATTTTGGGCTGATAACTCGATGGTCAGGGAAGTCATTAAAAATATCGAAGCAACAAGGCAGAGGTTTTTTATCATGGCAGGACATTGAGTATTGAGTAAATTATTTTCTATGTGACTAATTCATTTTGGTTATATAAACAAGTGTCTACTTTAATTTTAGCAGTTAAAATTACGGAATTAACAAAAATTATTTGTTAAGCTAATAAAATGAATTTACCCCCTCAATTGCACAAATTATTAGAACATGCACTCCCTCGTTTGGAAGTGCTTGGTGCTGCCAAGCGGGTATTAAGATTATTTATTTGATTAAACGAACTAGGTTTTGTTCAATTTTATTTTCTGAAAAAATACGGAATATCATTGTTTAGGCGTTGATTGAATATGAAAAAAATTCTGTTTATTGGCTTTATTGCGCTCATTATTTCCAGTTGCGGAGTGTCCCGAAAAATCAGTCTTCTGGAGCAATGCCAGTACAATATAAAATCTGTTGATAGTGTTTATTTTGAAGGCAGGGATATTACCAGACAAATTAAAACTAGGACATTTGACCTTGGGAGTATTCCGGAACTCGCCATCGGACTTTTAAGAAAAGATATCCCACTTAGGGCAAGACTAAATCTTGGAATAAACAATCCCGGATCCAAAGCCATTGAAATAAATCAGTTCGACTATATTATTTCATTTAAGGGTCAGGAATTAGTAAACGGGACTACCGATAGGCGCATTGATATAAACCCTGATGAAACCACTACAGTGCCGATAATAATCATGGCAAATATTTACTCTATCTTATCAGATAAAAATACAAGGCAAGAAATCTTTTCATACCTGCGGGGCACAAATAGTATGAAAAATAGTCTGATCAGCATAAAAATTCGTCCGAGTATTCGAGTAGGGAATAAACTGATCAAATATCCGGGATATATCACCATTGATCAGGAAATAAACAATAACATATTTAAATAGTTGGACCCAATAGACCCTTCCCAGATTTTTTAACGATTTTAAAATTTTGATAAATTGGGCTTGTCTCAGGTTCTAAACTTCGCTCTAAGTTTTTAAACCCGATTGAAGCGGATACCGGTCTGTGATTAAGGCCTGTGAGGTATGAGTGAAAAGCGGGACCGCCATTCAAAAAGAGCAGAAAAGAACCTTTCCCAGAAAAAAACATAAATACAGCCTCAGAATTAATCATAAACTTTATCATAAAACTTAGGAACAAGCCATTCGGGATGTTAATTTTACCTGCCAAACTGAACTCCCATCAATTTTATTCTGTACCCTTTCAGCCTTATTTTTATTATCTTTCGAACCTGAAATAGAAATTTATTAAACTGATGAAATCATTTAAGATCCTGTTTATTCTGCTATTTATAAGCCAGATCACATTTGGCCAAAGTATTGTTAATCTGATTAACCGTGCCGATTCATTTTTTGACGCAATGGACAAGGGTAATTTTGAAGAAGCACATGGCTTTTTTGATGAAAGTGTAAAAGGCCAGATCACTTCCGACGAATTAAAACTTTTCTGGCTCAGGCTTGGAAACAGTCTGGGAAGCTACCAATCTGTAGATGGTGCCAAAAACTCTATAAAAGGCGATTATTTCCAGGTAATTCTTACTTGCGGATTTTCCAAAGGAACTCAGACCTTCACTTTTGTGTTTAATAAAACTGAAAAGCTTGTAGGATTTTTTGTTACTCCTGTTGCAGCAAACGCAGAATATGTAGCTCCTGTATATGCAGATACCACGCTATACAAAGAGACGGAAATCAATATAAAATTTGAAGGTGGTGAAATGGCTGGTGTATTTACAAGCCCGAAAAATGCAAGCAGTTTTCCGGTCGTGATCATGGTTCATGGTTCTGGACCTTCAGACATGGATGAGACTGTTGGTCCAAACAAACCTTTTAAAGATCTTGCTGCAGGATTAGCGGCGAAAGGTATTGGAAGCATACGTTATGTTAAGCGCAGCATGATTTATCCAAGATTATTTAATAAGGCTTTTACCGTTAAAGAGGAAGTAATTGATGATGCACTGAGTGCAATTAGCCTGGCAAACACCCTGCCGGGTGTTAATAAAAGTCAAATTTATCTTTTAGGACATAGTCTTGGAGGAATGCTCGCTCCAAGAATTGCAACTTTTGCTCCAACGCTGAACGGGATTATACTGGCAGCAGCTCCGGCAAGAAAATTATCTGATATGATTTCGGAACAAAATACTTTCATCTACAAATCATCAGGAGATACAAGCACAGCAGGGAAACAACAATTTACACAATCATCCATTGAGATCGACAAGTCAAGACTTCTAAAACTGGGTGATATTGCTCCCGATTCAATAATCCTTGGAGCACCAGCTGCATACTGGATTGATTTGAATAATTATGATCAGCTGGCTACATCAAAAAATATTAAAAATCGTTTACTGATTCTTCAGGGGGGCAATGATTTTCAGGTTTCTGTACAGGATCTGAATATCTGGCGTACCACATTGGCTGCCAACAAAAATGCTTCGTTTAAACTATATCCAGATTTAAACCACCTTTTATCAACTCAAAAGGAAAAAGGAAATGGTGCGCAGTACCGGATACCTGCAAACGTTAATGCAGACCTGATCAATGATATTTCGGTCTGGATTAAGGGGAAATAGTAAAAAGAATCTTTTCAAGAAAGCTCCGGCAGATTTTGTCGGAGCTTTTTTGTTGTAATTCTTCAACTATTCCATGGGCCGGTTATGGCAAGTGTTAGTCCGGGGGACTGAATATTTACAAACAAGGTTTTGCCTGAGGGTGAAAATACCGGACCTGCAAATTCAGATTGACGGTATCCAACATTTTTTGCAATTAAATATGTCTTTCCTTCGGGGGTGATACCAATAATTCTGGCATCAGATTTATCCTCACAGATTATGACATCACCCCATGGAGCAATGGTCAGGTTATCACAACTTTGAAATGTATCTATATCATTAGATTCGACGAATAGCTCTAGTTTTCCAGGCGATTCGAGTTCACGATCCTGACCTTCGTACTTACTTGGGATGTATTTAAAAATTTGGCCATAACCTTTGTGCCCACCATTTGTACAGGCAAAAAACAATTCATTCTTTCCATACCAAATACCCTCTCCACGAGCAAAACGGGCAGCACCATTTTTAAAACCTCTTAATCGAAGATCATCGTCAGGAGCCTCTACATTATCCAGATCAATCCAACTTACATCAAAGCTTTTCCTTTGTGGGAACTTATCTGTTTTCAATTTATCCCAATTCCTGGTATCTGCACTTACCCAATCAGAAATTACCAAACATTGAAGTTTGCCTCCTTTATGCAGATCTCCAAACTTATTGGGCAGATACCGATAAAAAAGACTATCTCCGCTATCTTCTGTCTGGTAAACAATACCTTCAGTAGGATGAACAGCAACTGCTTCATGGACAAACCTACCCATTGCTTTAAGTGGAACCGGAGCGGTTATTCCGACTTTATCAGAGGCGAATATTTCAAAATTATAGCCATGATTCTGCTCAAGATTACCTTTCTCTCCACCTTTTACAAGGGTACTTTCCTCACAGGTAATCCAGGAATTCCAGGGTGTAATACCTCCTGCGCAATTTCTAACCGTCCCGATAAGACTTAAATATTCAAGCTCTACTTTCTGTAGTTTTTCATCGTAAACCAAGGTGCTTGTTCCGCCGTAACACAAACTTTCGGCTTTCCCAAAATCATAAATTTCATTTTTATTGACCTTACTTAACAGTTCATCATTTTTCCCAAAAGGCCCGTTAAGAATTGACCCCGGTGAGAGTTCATGATTTCTTATAAGGATAGTCTTATTATTTTTCCAGTTAAATACCCCCATCCCATCAAATGCTCCGGGAACAGAAAATCCATCATTCATTAGATCCCCTTTCTGTGATATCACTTTCGCAGTAAATCCCTTAGGCAAGCTTAAGATATCTCCCTGAGCATGAGACAAGGGACCAAAGTTGCGCATATAATTGCCCTCTTCAATAAATCCCAGAGCGGCTGCATTTGCAGCAAACTGACTCAAGCCAAGAAAGCCAAGACTGACAAGTCCTGAATTTTTGATAAACACTCTTCTATTGTTATTCATCTAAATAAAATTTAACTTAAAATTTAATAAAAACAGCCCCCTTTAAATTTTAATGTAAGGCTTGAAAAATAACTTGATGTTATGGCTATGTTATTTAATAAATATCTATTTAGAACTCAAGAGTTTTTTCAAAAGAAAATAGTTGATTATTCTACTAATTAAATCAGAATCGATAACAAAAATAAAATGTGATGGGCTTTTAATAAGTCAGATAGTTAATATTGAATAGGGCTTCTTTGAACATGCTATTTTAATGAGTGCTTTGCAACTGATTGGCACTTTGTTTTCTTTCCTTGCAAGGCACATAAAAATTATAATTTCAACATTATCTATTTTGCACTTGCCACAAGATCCAATCCAGAATTATTGAGAAATCCTTTCAGAATTAAACTCTAATTAAATTGACAGACAATCAATAAAATCTATCTTATTAAATTAAACAAAAAACACACAGCTAATGCTCAGTAATTTACTTCTATAGAGTAAATCACAAATGGAAGGAGTTCCAGTAAATCACCTTCCGGACTGAGGACAAGGTTTTTTCTCAGACACCCATTAGCTTCTGCGTTGAACTGAAATCTTAGTGTTGAGTCTTAATATTTGGCAAAAACACGGTAATCAATCCAATCAAAGGCAAAAAAGCACATATTTCATAGACATATTCTATGCTGGTCCGATCGGCGATTCCACCCAGAACTGCTGACCCAATGCCTGCCATCCCAAAAGCAAATCCAAAAAAGAGTCCTGAAACCATTCCAAGCTTTCCGGGAAAAAGTTCATGTGCATAAACCAAAATTGCAGAAAAGGCTGAGGCAAGAATCACTCCGATTGGGATTGTAAGAATTACAGTCCATAAAAGATTCGCATGCGGCAATAAGAGCGAAAATGGCGCTACACCCAGAATTGAAGCCCAAATCACATATTTTCTGCCAAATTTATCGCCTAATGGTCCGCCAATGATCGTTCCTGCAGCAATTGAAAAAAGGAATACAAAGAGATATACCTGAGAGTCCTGAACGGATACCCCAAATTTATGGATCACATAAAAGGTATAGTATGTGGTCATACTGGTGAGGTAGATATACTTTGAAAAAATTAAGACAAGAAGAATAAGGACAGAAAAAAATACAGTCTTTTTAGGTAATACCTGAGTATGGGCTAACTCGGTTCCGGGTCGCTTTGCTTTTATTCTGATCTTGCGTTTATACCATCCACCAATATTGATCAATAAAATAATAGCAAGCAGGGCAAGAGCAGAAAACCAAATGATGTTTGATTGTCCGTAGGGAACAATAATTAATGCGGCAAGCAACGGACCTATAGAACTTCCAAAATTACCTCCTAGCTGAAAAATGGATTGGGCCATTCCCCTCCGTCCACCAGAAGCCAAGTGAGCCAACCTGGATGCCTCGGGATGAAAGATTGAAGAACCGATTCCCACCATTGCAACCGAAAGAATCAGAATGTCGAAACTAGGTGCGCGGGATAAAAATACTAGTCCGACCAGCGTGAAGCCCATGCCTATTGCCAGAGAATAAGGTTGGGGTTTACGATCGGTATAAAAACCAACAAATGGTTGTAGAAGTGAAGCAGATAGCTGAAAGGTTAAGGTAATCAAACCTACCTGCGCAAAGCTCAGGCTGAAAGTATCTTTTACAACAGGATATATTGCAGGTATTATTGATTGTAAAGCATCATTCAATAAATGGGAGATACTAATCGCAATTAGAATCGGATAAACGGTCTTCCCGGAAATACTGTTTTTGCCTTTTTGAGCTAAGCTTTTTGGCTGCTCAGTGACCTGCTTATTCATTTTTAATTTGATTCCTGTAAATATCCAATCTTAAATTTATAAAAGCGACAAGCAGCTTAAAAAAACAAGATACTTAAACTGAAAATTTTGATTGAAATACCTCTCTTATTTGCCAGACAGCTTTATTTTTATCGGAAGAATTTCCAATACGAATAATATCACATAAAGCTAATAGCTTAAACAGTAATCTGTCCTTTCTAACAGCTTTTACCACAGTAGGATATAATGGCATTATGGTTTGGCCTCGTTCTTTTCCTTGTTCATCAGCCCAGACCAGCTTTTCTTCAGACGAAAAACTTAAATAGAGAGACGATTCTGAATGAGCGGTAAGAATCCCCTGCATTACCGGACCAAGTTGCGCGGGGAAAACATAGGGAAGTCCGAATTCTAAAAACTTTAAAAAAACCTCTTTGTTTACTGATCTGCTTTGTGCATCAACAAGACCGGCAATTGCCGAACGGTTTAAAGATTCACTGATTTCGGAAGCGGAAATAAATAGTTTAGACGACAAATCTTTGATCATAACATCCTGGTTAGAATCAACAATAAGTTTCAAAAGGATTACAATATCCTGAGGGCGCATGCCCTTATGCTCTTTCATGCATGAAAGTTAAGCATAAATTTTTAATTCGCAATTCGCGAAACAAATTTATTGAATAAGCTGGAGCTTAAAGCCAAAATAACTATGATAAATTTCAAAGCCCACAATTATCTCAAATAAATTGAACCAAGCCAGCACAAACATGATTTGCAATCACTGCGGGCTTGATCCAAACATATCACAGTAAACCTCATCCGCTGGCTGTCAGAGCGGATTTGATCCGCATTACAACGGCGCCCCCACCTGTATATCACACCGATGTCCAGGCTGACCATGAGGAGGGTTAACCTTTAAACCTGAAGGCACAGTTGCCGGATTAACAGGCTTTGACTGAATATTCTGAGGATTGGCAGCAGGAACCGGGGTTCCATCCGCATTAGTCAGAGGAGCACCAACAGCAAGATCACACCGATGCCCCGGTTGACCGTGAGCAGGATTCAGACTTAGGTTTTCCCCGCCAACCTGAGCAGGCAATGCTGAAGTTCCCTGAGTTGAAATGGCAGGTTTGGCTGCTTCATTTCGCTGATCCATCACCACAGCAATTATGGTAGCACCAGCAAGGATTATTCCACCAATTATAACAATAGTCTTCATGTTTTTGTAATTATCCGGAACCAAATTGTAAAGGATTTTCCGGTGATACCTAAATCGCAAAATTACTAATAATTTAAACAATATGGGTTTACCCTCTATTAAATTCCATTTATTAGCTTAGCAAAATAAAGATTCACATTTGAGATATTTTGTTCACATCGCTTATAAAGGAACCAATTATTTTGGCTGGCAAAGACAGCCCGATAAATTGAGTATTCAGGAAGTTTTGGAGAATAGCCTGAGCCGCATCTTTAAACAACCCATTACAATTCACGGTTGTGGCCGTACTGATGCAGGAGTTCATGCCAGCCAATACTTCTTTCATATGCATATTGAAAAAAGCTGGAACTTCGATCTGTTTTTCAGGCTCAACCGCATCCTGCCAGATGATATTGCGCTCTTTGATATTATACCGATGGAAACTCAAGCCCATGCCCGTTTTGACGCTATTCAAAGGGTTTATGACTTTTTTATTCATACCTATAAAGATCCTTTCCTAAGCGAAAGCAGTTCACTTTATATTCGGAAAAGTTTCAAACTTGAGGAAATGAAAAAAGCAGTAGCCCTCCTTCCGAAATATGAAGATTACCGTGCATTCTGCAAATCACCGGATAAGAATGAACATACCATCTGTCATGTTTCGGCTACCAGTCTTTACACAAACAGTGAAGGAAATAGAATTCGGTTTAAGATTTCTTCCAATCGCTTTCTGGGTAGGATGATTCGAATTATAGCTCGTAAACTAATTGAAATCGGTGACGGAAACCTAAGTGTTGCTGAATTTGAAAGCCATCTGATTTCGAAAAATATTCCATCAAAAATACTACCTGCACACCCTCAGGGACTTTTCCTCTCAAAGGTTACCTATCCTTATCTTAATCTAGAACCAAAGGCAAAGTTTTGGGGTTCATTGGAGGATTCTTATTGGCAGGAATTGTAATAAGCTTAAAGCAGAAAACTTAAAGCGAAAAGAATGTCGACTAATTTGCTCATTTTATGTTTAATAGGAATTGTTGGGCTTCTCTGCATAACTCAAGGTGAATTTGACATCTAAAAACTAAGGCCCAATTTGCTAAGCACATAGATTGACTTATTGTATACTTTATAGCAAACATAGATTGAAAATCACATAAATTGAAGCAAGACCTCAAGGCTATCTATGTCTAAAATGAAGATTAGCAGCAATAAAATGCTATGTTTCTCTGCTGGCAGACAAGTATGTAGTTTTTAAAATATGATTTCGAGTACACGTTAATTTAGATAGGATACTCTTTGTTTGACTTCCTGTTTAAGTCAGAAATAATGAGTACTAATTATTTTCACTTGCTCATCAAAAAATCAGATATTTAGTAATATCCAAACCATAAAAACAATACGATGCATAGAAGAGATTTTGTAAAATTAGGCAGTATAATTGCCGCAACAGCCGTAAATTCTGGTGTTTATGGTGGAGAAATCCCACAAAAAACAGCGGCACTTTCAGGCAAAACAGTTGACTTTATAAATGATGGTGTGCCTTTAAGTCCGAAGGAATATGGTGCGCTATTAATGAAACTAGCCGACGAAGGAAAAATCAAAACCGACTTCTATTCAAACGGCGGCGTGGTAGAAGAACTTGAAAACAGATTTGCAAAACTGATGGGTAAAGAGTCCGCTGTTTTCATGCCAACAGGAACCCTGGCCAACCATATGGCACTAAGACGGCTTGCAGGAAACAACCGGAGAGTAATTTTGCAGGAACAAAGCCATATTTATCAGGATACTGGTGATGGCTGCCAGACCCTTAGTGCATTAAACCTTATTCCCCTCGGACTGAATGCCACTGAAATGACTCTCACTGAGATCGAAGAAGTGGTTGGTAAAACAGCCAAAGGA